>JAYRXB010000115.1:0-5225 GCA_041917735.1 Cyclobacteriaceae bacterium | reverse complement strand
TTCAAAACGTCGGCTAAGCGTTTTTAAGTGCCTGTTTGACCAGGTCTTCTAAACTAATGGTATTTCCCGATTTTCTCAGAATGGCATCTACACTGCCTTCCGCTGCCGACCGGGAAATGCCCAGCGTAACCAAAGCTGATAACGCTTCTTGCCGCAAGGTATTGCCCAAAGTACCAGGGATAGTTGCAGTGCTGTCTGAGGACCCCTTGCGAAGCTTGTCCCGAAGCTCCAAAATGAGCCTCTGGGCGGTTTTTCCGCCGATTCCCTTCACAGCCTGCAGGGTGGCCGTGTCTTCCCGCAGGATGGCCGCTTTGAGCTCGGAAGGAGGCAGGCTGGACAGCATGACCATGGCGGTATTCGGGCCCACACCGTTGACCGAGATGAGGTTCATGAACATCGCCTTTTCTGCATCCGTCGAGAACCCATAAAGCAGATGCGCATCTTCCCGAACATGGAGGTAGGTCGCTAACCGGATGTCTTCCCGGTCTTTGATATCCGAGAAAGTGTTCAGTGAGATGGAGGCCTGGTAGCCAATGCCGCCCACGTCAATGATGACATGGGTGGGGTCCTTGTGAACGAGTTTGCCGCGGAGGTAGGCGATCATGGTGCTCAACGAAGCCTCAAGTTACCGACTATTTCTTTTCTTGTGCCAGGGCAATTTCCTCCTGTACCTGCGCATCCACCACGGCGATGGCGGTCATGTTGACAATCTCGCGGATCGAACTTCCCAGTTGGAGAATGTGGACCGGTTTGCGCATGCCCAGCAGCACCGGCCCAATGGTTTCCGCGCCACCGATTTCCATCAGCAGCTTGTAGGCGATGTTGGCGGATGAAAGGTTGGGGAAGATGAGCGTGTTGGCTCCCTCTTTGGAAAGCGCACTGAAGGGATAGAGCTCGCGCTGCAGTTCCGCATTCAACGCAACGTTGGCCTGGATTTCACCCTCGATGACGAGGTTGGGGTACTTGATTTTTGCCAGGCGTACCGCTTCACGGGTCTTTTCAGGTACTTCTCCTTTGCTTGATCCGAAGTTCGAGTAGGAGAGTACGGCGATGCGTGGCTCCGCCTCAAAAAACCTGGCGCCGCGCGCGGTGACTCCGATAATGTCTACGAGTTCTTCGGCAGTGGGGTCAACATTGACGGTGCAGTCTCCGAAGAAGTAGGTACCGTTCTTGTGCAGGATGATGTACATGCCCGCTACTCGCCGTACACCCGGGCGCATGCCGATAATTTGCAGGGAGGGCAGAATGGTTTTGGAATAGTCGCGTGTGAGACCGGAAATGAATGCGTCCGCTTCACCAAAGTCAACCATCATCGCACCAAATACATTGCGGTCTCGAACGGCCCGCTGTGCGTCGATGAGGTTGACACCTTTCCGTTGCCTTTTTTCATAGTAGGCACGCGCGTAGCGTTCATCGCGTTCGCGTTCTTCGCGCGGATCAATGATGGTGCAGCGGTCAAGTTCCAGCTTATGTTCCGCTATTATCCGTTCGATCACTTGCCGGTTGCCCAACAGGATGGGAAAAGCAATCCCTTCGTCCTGCAGGATCTGGGCGGCCTTGAGGATCTTCGGATTTTCGGCCTCTGCGAAGACCACGCGCTTGGGAGAACTCTTGGCGCGATCGATCAGGTTGGTTATCAGTTTCTGATCAATCCCAATCCGCTTTTGCAATTGACGATGGTACTCGCCCCAATCAGCAATGGGATGTGTGGCTACTCCAGATTCCATCGCCGCCTTGGCCACGGCCGGTGCAATGGTGGTGATCAGCCGCGTATCCATCGGTTTCGGGATGAGGTAATCGCGTCCGAACTCAATCTTCTCAGCATTATAGGCCATCATCACACTGTCGGGAACCGCCTCCTTGGCAAGCGAAGCCAGGGCATAGACGGCAGCAAGTTTCATGGCCTCGTTGATTTCGGTGGCCCGCACATCGAGGGCCCCGCGGAAAATGTAGGGGAAGCCCAATACGTTGTTTACCTGGTTAGGGTGGTCGGACCGGCCGGTACCCATGACCAGGTCTGTTCTCGTTTTGCGTGCCAGGTCATACGCAATCTCCGGATCGGGATTAGCGAGGGCAAATACAATGGGGTTTCTGGCCATGGCCAGAATGTCATCAGGCGTCAGCACATTGGCCTTTGATAGGCCAATAAATACATCGGCACCGCGCATCGATTCCTGGAGCGTGTTCAGGTTCCGCTTGGTGGCAAACTCGGCTTTGATTGAATCCAGGTCCTGGCGATCGGCGCGGATCACGCCTTTGCTGTCGCACATGATGATGTTTTCCCGTTTTACCCCAACGGCAACATACAGTCGTGCGCAGGAAATGGCTGCCGCGCCGGCCCCGTTGATCACCATGATGATATTGCCCATGCTTTTGCCTACGAGTTCCACCGCGTTCAGCAATGCGGCACTCGAGATAATCGCTGTGCCATGCTGATCATCATGCATGATCGGGATGTGCATCTGCTCGCGTAGCACCTGCTCAATTTTAAAGCACTCCGGAGCCTTGATGTCCTCCAGGTTAACCCCGCCAAAGGTGGGTTCAAGGGATTTCACAATCTTTATGAAGGCATCGGGGTCGGTCTCATTGATTTCAATGTCAAAGCTGTCAATGCCGGCATATTTCTTGAACAGCACGGCCTTTCCTTCCATGACCGGTTTGGCGGCTTCGGGACCAATGTTGCCCAACCCCAATACAGCCGTGCCATTGCTGATCACGGCCACCAGGTTTCCCTTGGAGGTATACTTGTATACGTCATCCTTGTTGATGGCGATTTCCTTGCACGGTTCTGCTACCCCCGGGGAGTAGGCCAGGGCCAGGTCCAATTGCGAGGACAAAACCTTGGTGGGTACCACTTCGATCTTTCCCGGCCGCCCGTTCGTATGGTAATTCAGGGCATCCTGTTTCCGAATTTTGATGGACATGTGTTGGTATTAAAAGCAGGCTAAGTTAGTGGATTCGCACTAAACGACGAGCCGCCGGGCCGAAGAATGGGACGTACTCAGGGGGCCGTAGCGTTGTTTGGGGGTAGTTCTGCGCTGGTCTGGAAGGTGTGCAGGATCGTCTCCAGTTCGCGCATAATCTCCCGTTGTTCACGCCCGGGGCTGATGGTGAATCCTTCAATGTAGTAGAATTGCTGGGTTGCCTCATCCACCAGGGCAAACCCCAGGAAGGGGCCACCGACACCGGGCGTATGCGATCGGAACAGGCCGCGAAGCTGCACCGCAAATCGACCATTGAAATTAATGGTGTCGGCAGTAACAGGAATGAAGGGGACCGTGGTCTCTGTCATCAGGTATGACTCTGTATCGTCCGGGTCTGCAAACAGATGCTTTCGGCAAACCTGGTCACGGAATGCAATCAGGTTCTTAAGACTGAAATCTTCCTGGGAAGTGTATGGCTTTCGGGAAATGAAGATATCCTTGTCATCACGCGGGTTAATCTGCCGGACCCAGATAAAGTCAGGTTGCTGATAAGCCAACTTGTAACCGAAGGGAATCTTCATGGAGCAGGAGAAATCCTTGATGAGGATATCCATGATACCCTTCATTTGCCCCGACTTGAACAATCCTGTAGTTTGACGTTGGCGTTCGCGCACGTTAAAGTGGGTGACCATCTGGCTTCCCTTGGAACGCAGGTTTTTAACAAGGGTGGCTTCGTCCGTGCCATAGACAAACGCGATCTCCTGATTCCGGGCATTCACATCCGACCGGGTCGTGAAGAAATCGTCGGGATTAGTTCGTATCGTCTCCAGCGATTCCGGGGTGAACATACGCCGCACAATCGCAGCACCATCGCCACGCCGATCAAGCGTGGTGACAAAAATGAGGTTGCGACGCTCTTTGAGCACATAGTTGTACCTGCGTGCATCTACCCAATGGATGCGGAAAATCGGCTCTTCCCGCGGAAGGCCAGGCATCTCCGCCTGCAGGAGGGAGTCCAGGATTCGTCCGATCGGGCCTTTTCGTTGGGCGGAATCCATCACAACATAAAGGTCGCCCACCAACCCGGTTGCCAACGGGATGTTCTTCCCTTTTTCGCCGCAAGCGACAAGGATTACAACCAGGATGAGGACGGGCAGGTAACGCATACGCGCAAATCTCAGTATTAATAATGAGAAGTTCAGTGATTCGTCACGTGCAGGCTTTCATTTTTTCATTTCTCCGGGAAGAGCACGGCCTGGAAGTAATTGTTCATCGGAAAGTACTTGCGCGCACGTTCCTGAAGCTCCTTGGCCGTCAGGTCGTTGATTCGCTTCTCAACCGTCAGGATGCTTGATGGATCAGTGCCCAACTCGGCGCTTCGTTGCAGGGCATTGAGCCAATAGCTGTTGTCCTTCAGGTTTTCCTGCTGTTTCTTGATGAACGTTTCCTTTACTTTGACGAGGTCTTCGGGTGATGGGCCCGTTTCCTTTATCTTCTGAATCTCCGCGAATGTGGCATCGATAAGCTTGTCAACGTTCTCAGGCCCACAGGGAATACTGAGGTTAATGGAGAAGTTTGGATAGGGGTTTTTGTTCAGGCTGCCACCAATTTGTGATGAATAAACACCGCTGAGTTTTTCACGCAGGGTCTCCGTCATCTTAATGTCAATGAGGTCGAGCAGGGCCTGAAGTCTCAATTGCTCCTCTGGAGCAAAAGGTGTTTCCCCGGTAAAGGCAATTGAAATCAGGCTCTGCTGTTCCTTGCCCTTCCGAATTTCCTTCTTTACAACTCCCTTTACGGGACGTACGCCGAGGTCCTTGAAGGTGGAGGCGGCTGACTTTGCTGAAGGCAACGAACCAAGGTAGGTGGCGACGAGCGGTTTGACAGCGTCAATGTCAATGCTGCCGACCAGGAGGAATGTCCACCCGGAGGCGTTACCAAAGCGCTCCTTGTAAATTTCCGTCATGCGATCCAGCGAGAGTCGGTCGAAATCGGAGGCCCGTGGAAACCGGGGCCCCCGCGGGTGATTGTTGTAAAGCATGCGGCTCACAGAATCCTGGAAGACGGTGCGGGGATCGCTCAGCATGTTTTGGATCATGCCTTGCTGCCGGGAACGGAAGGAAGCAAATAGTTCTGCGTCTTTACGCGGTGCAGTGAAATACAGGTGCGTGAGTTGCAACAGGCTTTCCACATCCGAAGCCCCTGACTGTCCTCCCATACCTTCTGAAAGTGAGCTGATTCGTGGCGATACGCTCACCGATTTTCCCGCCAGAATTTTTCGCAGGTCAGTAGGAGCAAATT
>JAYRXB010000114.1:0-7029 GCA_041917735.1 Cyclobacteriaceae bacterium | reverse complement strand
CGCCTTTTCATGTACACATCAAAAACCTGAATTTTCACGATCACGGCACCACGCGCACGATCTACCTCGAAGTGGTATACAAAAATCCCATCTGCGAGATTGTCGAGCGGCTGGCTTCGGGGGCCTCAGCCAGCGCACCTGCTCAGGAGTTCACGCCAACCATTACCATCGCCCGCAACCTCGACATCAACGATTTTATCAACGCCTGGCGGAGTCTGAAAAACCTCTCCTACAGCGATTACTTCCGCTGCGATCACATCACCGTGCTGAAGAAGGCCGGTCCTGAGGTTTCACGAAGGGCGCCCGGACGGTGGACGTATTATATGGATCTTTCTTTTGCAGCATGAGAATGAAAAATGCAGAATGAAAGCCAAGCTGTAAATGAAGGCTGATATTATCGCCAATCGCAAGCCAACCTGACTACGTTCTCCTTTTTGAAACGAAATGGGGCTGCGGCTGTCCGGTTTCCCTGAAAAAATTCGTCCGGAAAACCAGATTGCCCTGTGGCAACGTGAACCGTCATCTTAGCCGAAAAGAAAAAATCATGACACCCCTCGACATCCTCCAGAAAAAATTCGGCTATGCCTCGTTTCGGCTGCACCAGGAGGCAGCGATCAGCGCCGTACTCGAAAAGAAAGATTGCTTTGTGCTGATGCCCACCGGGGGAGGGAAGTCACTCTGCTACCAGGTGCCTGCCCTCCTCCTCGATGGACTCACGCTGGTCATCTCGCCGCTCATCGCCCTGATGAAAGACCAGGTGGATGCCCTCCGCCTCAACGGCATCGAAGCCGCCTACCTCAACTCCACGCAACACTGGAACGAGCAACAGGCCATCCTGAAGAAAATTGAAGAAGGCACACTGAAGTTGCTCTACCTCGCCCCGGAAAGCAATTTCATCAAGCGGCTCCGCGACTTTCCCATCAAGCTCGTAGCCATCGACGAGGCCCACTGCATCTCACACTGGGGCCACGACTTCCGGCCCGAGTACCTCAACCTCGCCCAACTCAAGCAACTGCTCCCCGGCGTGCCCGTCATCGCCCTGACCGCCACGGCCGACCGCCTCACGCAGAAAGACATCGTAGAAAAACTCAAACTCCAAAATCCCGCCACGTTCATCTCAAGCTTCAACCGCGCCAACATCCGCTACACGGTCGACTCCAAGATTGGCAACTTCGACAAGCTGATCGACTTCCTTGGCGCTCACCGTGAAGAATCGGGGATCATCTATTGCCTCTCGCGGGCCTCCACCGAAGCCTGGGCGGCCAACCTGACCCGCGCCGGGTTTTCCGCCCTGCCCTACCACGCCGGCCTCGACAAAAATGTCCGGGCCAGCCACCAGGAGAAATTCCTCCGCGACGACGTACGCATCATCGTCGCCACCATCGCCTTCGGGATGGGTATCGACAAGTCCAACGTCCGGTTTGTCGTACACATGGACCTGCCCCGGAACATCGAGAGCTACTACCAGGAAACAGGACGAGCGGGCCGCGACGGGCTGCCCAGCGAAGCGCTACTCTTCTACTCCTACGGCGATGTCAACCGCCTGCGCGCGTTCGTCACCGTGCCCGACAACCCCGATCAGACGGAGATCTACCTGCGCAAACTGGAACAAATGGGGCAATACGGCGAACTGCTCTCCTGCCGGAGGAAATTCCTCCTCAACTACTTCGACGAGGAAGCCGAGATCTACTGCGGCAACTGCGATGTGTGCCTCACGCGCTTTGAGCCGGTCGACTGCACCGAGCAATGCCGGACGCTGCTGGCCGCCGTAGACGCCCTCGGCGAACGCTACGGGATGGTGTACCTTATCGACTTTATCCGCGAATCGCGATCGGCCAAGATTCCCGAAACCCAAAAATCACTCCCCATCTACGGCGCCGGCAAAGACACTTCCAAAGAAGAATGGGTGCTCTTGGTGCGCGACCTGCTCCACCAGAATTACCTGACCCGGACGGAAGGGCAATACCCCGTGTTGAAACTCACCCCACGGGGGCGGGCCGTGGTCGAAGGCAAGGAAAAGATCATGATGGCCAAACCGAAGGAACGGCTGGCGATCGAAACCGAACTCACGTACGAGCCCGACCTGCTTCGTGAACTCAAAGCCATGCGCAAACTGGTAGCCACCAAGGAAAATGTCGCCGCCTACCAGGTACTGTCGGACGCCACCCTGGTTGAACTTGCCACCTACCTGCCGGAAGACCTGGATGAAATCCGGCAAATTTCCGGCTTCGGTGAGGTAAAGGTATCACGCTATGGCGCTCTCTTCGGACAGATCATCCGCACGTATTGTGAAGCCAATGACCTCACTTCGCGCATTCAGCTGCGCCCCGCCCGCCGGCGCAGGCTGGACCGTCGGTATCCGGAACAAGAGACCGACACCAAGCGGGAAAGCCTTCGGCTCTTCGAAGAAGGCCAATCGGTGAAGGAAGTAGCCGACGCACGCAACCTGGCTGAAAGCACCATCGAAGGACACCTTGCCTACTACGTGTCGAACGGGCGCCTTGACGCCACCCGGTTCATCGACATGCTGCGGGTTCCCGCCATCCAGCAGGCACGCGACAGTGCCGAGCGTCCGGGCATCAGCGCCATCAAGGAAATTCTCGGCGATGGCTACAGCTACCGCGAAATACGGATGGCACTGGCCCACCTGGACTATAAAGAAAACCGGGAGAAGAAGTTTGTGATGTAAAAAAGCTAAAGGCTAAAGGCTAAAGGCCAAAAGCTAAAAGTCAAAGGGCCACGTATAATGTACCTCAACTGTCACACGGCATTCAGTTTCAAATACGGCACCCTGACGGTGAAGGCCTTGTTTGACGAGGCGCGCCGCTGCGGGGTGAAGAAACTGGCGCTGACGGAAATCAACAACGTCTCGTCATACATTGAGATGCTGCGGCTTTGCCGGGAATACCGGCCACTCCCCGATAGCACGCTCACGGCATACGGAAAGGAAGGCTACGACCTTCAAGTCGCCCTGGGCATCGAGTTCCGGCGCGAACACGAGCTGCTGTTCATCGCCCTCGCAAAAAACAATGCCGGATTCGAAGCCATCAACCGGTTTCTTTCGCACCACCGCCAGGAAAACAAACCGCTTCCACAGCGAGCCCCGGAGTTGAATGAGGTCTTTATCATTTACCCGATGGGTCGCCTGGAGCCCGACCAATTGCACGAAAACGAGTTCATCGGCGTACGGATTAGCGAACTGACCACCTTCGCCTTCTACGCGCCGTTCCGCACGCACCCACATAAGTTTGTCATCCTGCACCCGGTCACCTTCATCAACCGCGTCGACTTCAACACCCACCGGTTGCTGCGGGCCATCGACAAGAACACGCTGCTCAGCAAACTTCCCCTGCATGAGCAAGCTCATCCCGACGAGCGTATGATGCCCGAACCGGAGTTGGAACGCTGCTATCGGGACTACCCCGCGCTCATCGCCAACTCCCGTCGGTTGATCGACGCCTGTCGCATCGACTTTACGCTGGGCGAAGACAAGAATAAAAAGCACGTCACCGGCAGCGAAGAGAGCGACTGGGACGTGCTGGTGACCAAATCATGGGAGGGCTTCCAGCAGCGCTACGACGTGAGCAAACCCGAACTGCGTGAACGGATCCAACGGGAGCTTACGATCATCCGGCAGAAAGGCTTTATCGCCTATTACCTCATCGCCTACGACCTGATCCGTTTCGCCAAAACCCGCGGCTTCGACTACGTCGGGCGTGGCAGCGGCGCCAATAGCGTCGTGGCCTACTGCCTGGGCATCACCAACGTCGACCCCATCGAACTGGACCTGTACTTCGAGCGTTTCCTTAACGCCGAACGAACGTCGCCGCCCGACTTCGACATCGACTTCTCGTGGGACAACCGCGACGAGGTCTACGATTATTTCTTCTCCACCTATGGCCGCGACCACGTCTGCCTGCTCGGCACGCACGTGACCTACCAGCGGCGGTCGGTACTGCGTGAACTGGGTAAGGTTTTTGGGCTGCCCAAGGAAGAGATAGACATGATCGTGGAGGAGCCTGCCGCGCACCGCGAGCGGGACCAGATCACCGAACTGATTTTTCGCTACGCCGATCGCATCAAGGACTTGCCTGCCAACATCTCCATTCATGCCGGCGGCGTGCTCATCACGGAAAATCCCATCTATGCCTACACCGCCACGGAGATGCCGCCCAAAGGATATCCCGTCTCGCAGTTCGAGATGCACAACGCAGAAGACCTGGGCGTCTTCAAGTTTGACATCCTCAGCCAGCGCGGGTTGGGCCACCTCAAGGAGACGGTCCGGCATGTAAAACGGAACCGCGGCATCGATGTCGACATTCACCGGTTCGCCGATTTCAAGAAAGATGAGCAGGTGCGCGAGCTCCTCCGCAGCAGCCGTGCGATGGGCTGCTTTTATGTCGAGTCGCCCGCCATGCGCATGCTGCTGGGAAAATTGCGCTGCGAGGACTACCTCACGCTGGTCGCCGCCAGCTCGATCATCCGCCCCGGCGTGGCCCGTTCGGGCATGATGCGTGCCTACATCGAACGTTTCCATGCGGTGCGCAACGGGAAATCCTACACGTCCATTCACCCGGCCATGGACGAACTCATGCGTGAAACGTATGGGGTCATGGTGTACCAGGAAGACGTGATCAAGGTAGCGCACCACTTCGCCGGCCTGACCCTCACGGAAGCCGACGTGCTGCGCCGCGGGATGTCCGGTAAATACCGGTCACGCGACGAGTTCCGGCGTGTGGAGGAACGGTTTTTTGAGAACTGCCGCGCAAAAGGCTACCCCCCGGCCGTAATCGACCGCGTGTGGTATGAGATTGAAAGCTTTTCGGGGTACTCGTTCTCGAAAGGGCATTCCGCGAGTTATGCCGTTGAGAGCTATCAAAGCCTCTTTCTCAAAGCCCACTACCCCCTGGAATTCATGGTGGGTGTCATCAACAACTTCGGGGGCTTCTACCGTACCGAGTTCTACTTTCACGAAGCCCGCATGAGCGGCGCGCACATTGAAGCGCCGTGCCTCAACCGCAGCGACTACCTCACCACCATTTACGAGCAAACGATTTTCATCGGGTTCATCCACCTGAAGAGCCTGGAGGTCAAGATCGCCAAACACATCGCCCTGGATCGCGAACGGCACGGACCCTACCGAAGCCTGGACCAGTTCATGCGGCGCACCCCGGGGATCGGGCTGGAACAGGTACGCCTGCTCATCCGTGTAGGTGCCTTCCGGTTTACCGGAAAAACAAAACAGAAGCTGCTCTGGGAAGCGATGCTCTTCTTCAGCAGCGAGCAATCGCGGCCGGTACAGCAGCGCGGTATGGCCATGGAGAACCTCTTCGACACGGAGCCCGAAAACTATCCGCTCCCCGCATTGCATCGCGGCGAGCTGGAGGATGCGTTTGACGAGATCGAACTGCTCGGTTTTCCCCTCTGCGACCCGTTCCGGCTCTTGCAGACCACCGACTACGGCGACACCCGCGCGCGGGAACTACCCGGGAAAATCAACCGGACAGTACGGATCGTTGGGTATGTGGTGACCACCAAGGATACCGCCACCCTGAAAGGAGAACCAATGCACTTTGGCACCTTTTACGATGCTGAAGGAGTGGCCTTCGACAGTGTGCATTTCCCCGACATCGCCCGAAAATTCCCCTTCCGGGGCCGCGGCTTCTACCAACTGCGGGGCAAGGTGGTCGACGACTTTGGCGTATCCATCATCGAAGTGTCGCACATGGAAAAACTCCCCATGGTCCACAAACGACCGGAGACGGCCTTCCAGGAAATGCCAGAATCTACTTCCGGAAGAAGTCCGGGTGCTTCTCCTCATGCGGCGTAGCCCGCTGAAGAAGATGGGCTGCCTCCAGCATCGGCCCCTCGTCGTAGAGGTTTCCGATAAACATAAAGGATGTCGGCCGGCCCTGCTTGTCGAAACCAGCCGGAATAGCCATGGCCGGATGACCCGTCAGGTTAGTGACCAGCGACAGGTTGCGTCCACCCTCGGGGCCCACCACGAAATCATACGGGGCAAGTATCTTGTTGAACTTCTCGATGAGCAGTTTGCGGTGGCGGTAGGCCTGCAGGTATTCGACTGCAGAGATGAAGCGCGACTGGCGCAGGGAGTTAGCACGCGAACTTTCATCTTGCTCGGACAGCATCCGGTCGCGGTGTTCCCGAACCAGTTCATCAAAAAACGCACCCGCCTCTGCGCGCAGAATGATGTCAAAGGCATTGAAATGCACGGAATCCGGCATCCGAATTTCGTGCAGTTCTGCACCAAGCGACTTCATGGTGGCGAGCATCGCGCTATCACTTGCCCGCGTTCGAAACGTATCGCGATCAAACAACTCCCGGAAGTAACCAATCTTGTAGCCCTTCAAATCAGCCGGTGGGTTGAAAGCAAATGCATAATCGACCACCGCCCGATCCCGCTCCTTTTCGGTCGAGCCACGAATGGCTTCAAAGACGATGGCACAGTCTTGTGCTGTCCTGCAAATCGGACCTGCTTTATCCATCGACCAGGAGAGGCTCATGGCCCCTGCCCTGCTCACGGCACCAAATGTCGGGCGTAGGCCCGAGGCACCGCATCGTGCGGAAGGCGCGAGGATAGAACCCAACGTCTCGGTACCGATGGAGAAAGCGACCAGTCCCGCGGCCGTAGCAGACGCTGAGCCGGCGGATGATCCGCTCGCTCCCTGCTTTAGATCCCATGGATTTTTTGTCCTACCTCCGAACCACACATCACCACGGGCCAATGCGCCGCTGGTCAACTTCGCCACCAGCACTGCGCCCGCCTCCTCCAGCCTCTTCGCCACCGCAGCTGTCTCATCAATGACTTGCTTTTCGTATGGTTCGGCTCCCCAGGTGGTGGGATAACCCGGGACTGCAAACAGATCCTTGATGCCGTAGGGAATACCATGGAGCGGTCCTTTGTACAATCCTTCCGCCAGATCCGCATCGGCGGCTGCCGCCTGTTGCAGCGCCAATGTCTCGGTAATGGTGACCACCGCCTGCAGCGTGTCAAATTTCTTCAGTCGG
>JAYRXB010000113.1:0-2576 GCA_041917735.1 Cyclobacteriaceae bacterium | reverse complement strand
TTCCTTCCGACAGGAATTCATCCGCAATATCGATGGCCTGGTTCATGTACCCCCCGGGGTTTCCCTGCAGGTCAAGGATGAGCTTTTTCATTCCCTTCGCCCGAAGGGTATCCATCGCCTCCCGGAATTCCTCGTAGGTCTTTTGTGAAAACCGGCTGATCTTGATGTAGCCAATTTCCGGATTGATCATGTACGATACATCAACCGATGACTGGGGAATCTTGTCTCGGATGATCGTAAAGGTGAGCGGCGCTTTCTCGTTCTTCCGGATTACCTCCAGTTTTGCCTCCGTTCCTTTAGGGCCTTTCAACAACTTCTGCACCTGGGAGTTGGTCAGTCCTACGCTCGCAATACCCTTGTCTCCCACTTTGACAATCTTGTCACCCGCCCGCAGGCCAACGGCTTCGGATGGACCCCCGCTGATGGCCGTGACCACCACGAGTGTATCGTGAAAAATATTGAATTCAATACCGATTCCCTCAAAGCCACCCTGCAAGTCCTCGTTGGCTTCTATTCGCTCACTGATTGGGATGTAGGCGGAATGCGGATCCAGTTTTTCCAACATGTGGGAGATGGCGTCGTCTACCAGGCGCCCGGTCCTGGCCGTATCCACATACTCTTCCTGAATCAGGCTTAGTACCTCACGGAGCTTCCGGATATCCTCCCCACTCTCCGTGGGGCCTATTGGCTTGGAATCAAGGCTGGCGCCGATCAATACCCCTGCGGCCAGGCCGATGCCCAGCACGAGCGGTAGGGCGATTTGCCGCGAACTGTTGTTTCTGTCCATGTACAGGCTAATTGCTTCTCCCTAGAACGGCAAAGATCGGGCAAAGTTCAGAACCGCAAAAACGGCTATAGATGGGCGAGGTGGCGTTCCCTATCTTTGGCCATCCATGAGCAGAATCCTCGCCATCGACTTTGGCCTCAAGCGAACGGGGCTGGCGGTTACCGATCCCCTGAAGATAATCGCTACTGCCTTGGAAACGGTGGAGACACGGAATCTCCTGAACTACCTGAAAGCCTATATTGGTAAGGAACCCGTGGAGCGCCTGGTACTGGGCTTGCCGCGTCGGTTGAACAACCAGGACACCGACATGACACCGCATGTGCGCGAATTGGAGGCCACCCTTCGCGCCACGTTCCCACAGCTTCCCGTTAGCCTCGTCGATGAGCGCTTTACCAGTTCCATGGCACAGCGCGCCATGATTGAGGGGGGAATGAAGAAGAAGGACCGCCGCGTAAAGGGCAACGTGGACAAGATCAGCGCGGTGCTCATCCTGCAATCCTGGCTTGAATCGGTCAAATGAAGGATGTTCGCTACCTTTGCCGTGAATTTTGATCCCCGATGGTTTACCCGATTGTTGTTTACGGTGATCCGATCCTGCGGAAGCGAGCCGCCGATATTCCCCAGGATTTCCCTGCGCTCGACCAGCTGGTCAAGGACATGTTTGAAACCATGTATGCCGCGCATGGGATCGGCCTTGCCGCGCCCCAGGTTGGCAAAGGCATACGGTTATTCGTGGTAGACGGGACCACCCTCGAAGAAGAAGAGGAGGATATGACCGGCTTCAAGAAAGTCTTCATCAATCCGCAAATCCTCGATGAACATGGCACCGCATGGGCATTTGAAGAAGGCTGTCTCAGCATCCCGAACATCCGGGAGAATGTAACGCGACAGGAGACGGTGCGCATCCGGTACTATGACGAAACCTGGAATGCCCATGAGGAAGAATATTCGGGCATCAAAGCGCGAATCATCCAGCACGAATACGATCACCTCGACGGGAAGTTGTTTATTGACTACCTGTCACCCCTCAAGAAGCGCATGCTCAAGGGTAAGCTCACCAACATCAGCAAAGGGGACGTTGATACCGAATACCGCATCCAGGCGCCCCTGAAGAAGTAGTCAATCGGAGTAGCTGACGTGGGGGAGTTTGGTGTCATCGGGCACCCGAACACGCATGTTGCCCGTAACGATCACCTGGCAAGCCAACCGCTCATCTTCGAGCAATAGCCCGGACCTTCGGTACTTCTGCTCCGCCGGGGTCAGCGGCCCAAGCGCATCCAGGCCTTGCAAGATCTTCATACGGCATGTCGTGCAGCGACCTTTGGCCCCACAGGCATGCATCCAGTCAATACGGTTTGCCTGGAATTGGCGGAGCGCCGGAAGTCCCGGCTCCGATACCTCCACCACTTTTTGTCCAAGGTTTTCTATGACTATCTTTACCATTGCTCCCGCAAGCTAGCTCCTCAAGGTCATGGATGAAAAAATCAGCGTAAAGGCACTCGAAGATTACAGCGACGACTATGCCTCTAAGGTAGCCGCTTCTTTTTTCTCCACGAAGGAGAAGATCTCCGGCCCTGAGATCCTTCAGCTGTGCGAAATTCAGCAGATCAATCTTTTCGTTATCCGTGAGCTCCTGAAGGCATGGCGGCTGGAGGCCCAGAAACTGCGGTCTCCCTACTTCGATTACAGTGCTCCGCCGGTTGCCGAAGCCCTCACCCAGTTCCACAACCTGCTGTCCAACCACATCGCCATTTCCCGGGAGAATTTCCAGCCGCTCCTGCGGAAAGCT
>JAYRXB010000112.1:0-9377 GCA_041917735.1 Cyclobacteriaceae bacterium | reverse complement strand
GCGCCAATCCGTGTACGGCAAAGCGCGGATAAATAGGCGCCGACACCCAGTCGTTGGCCGAGGTCGTGTGCGAGGCTTCGGATATAGGTTCCTTTCGAGCACACCACGCGGAAGTCGACTTCCGGAAACCGGCATGCGGTAACCTCAAACTCGAGGACTTCTACGGCCCGTGGTTTTATCTCCACGGGTTTGCCTTTGCGGGCCATGGCATAGGCGCGTTTCCCGCCAATCTTCACGGAGGAATGCGCGGGCGGTACTTGTTCGATTTTGCCGAGAAAGGTCAGGGCCGCCGTGCGAACGTCGGATTCGGTAATGAAGGAGATGTCAACGGCTTCCGTGGGCTCCGTTTCAAGGTCGAAGGAGGGGGTGGTTTGTCCGAGCACCAGGGTGCCTGTATACGCTTTCTCCTGGGCCTGAAACTGCTCGATTTTCTTTGTCATTTTACCGACACAGACAATCAGCAAGCCAGTCGCCAGGGGGTCCAGCGTCCCGGCATGCCCGATTTTGCGGGTATGCAGGATGTATCGCAGTTTGTTTACTACGTCAAAGCTGGTCCATTCCAGGGGTTTGTTGACCAGCAGAACAAGGCCTTCTTCTTCAGTGTTCATTAAAGCATCGGAAGGTCGGCCCCGAAGTAGTAGAGGACAAGGATGATCAGGCCGACGATTATCCGGTAATACCCAAAGATACGGAACCCGTGTCGGGTAAGGTACTCAATAAACAGTTTGATAGCCGCCATGGCGACCAGGAAGGCGACCACATTGCCGACCGCCAGGAGAATCCACTGCTCTTGCCCGAAAGCATTGCCTTGGAGATAGAATTTGCCCAGTTTGTATACCGTGGCGGCCAGCATGGTGGGGATGGCCAGGAAGAAACTGAATTCGGCAGCCGTGCGACGGTTTAACCCCACTGCAAGTCCTCCGATGATGGTGGCGGCCGACCGGCTTACACCCGGAATCAATGCGAGGCACTGAAAGAACCCAATCTTTAGCCCTCGGGGATAGGAGACCGCCGTGGAGCCAGTTTCAAGGGTACGGGAAAACAGCTTGTCGACAAACAAGAGGAAGACACCGCCGGCGATGAGCATCCAGCCCACCACGTCGGCGCGCTCGAGCAGGGCGTCAATGACGTCATCTACCAGGAATCCGATGACGGCAGCGGGTATAAAGGCCACGGCCAATACGAAATAGAATTTGAGGCTTTGCCAAAACCGGTTCCAATACAGGACCACGACAGACAATATGGCTCCAAACTGGATGGCGATTGTGAATGCCTTCACGAACGGATCTGCAGCGATACCCATCGCTGTCGATCCGATGATCATGTGACCGGTGGAGGAAATGGGCAGGAATTCCGTAATTCCTTCTATGATCGCCAGTATGATGGCCTGTACCAGCGACATGGACTACCGGTCGGAAGGCCGGTGGAGGATGGCAAATATCTCGACGATGAAACCTGCAACCACAATGATTGGCCCTACCGTGAGCCCGAGCACACCAAATCCATGGGGCTCGGTGTCCAGGGTCATGATGGTGTATCCAACCACCAGGGTCACCAGTCCGATGATCATCAATTGGTAGTTCTTCTTTCCGAAAGGAAGCTTGTTCATGCGATCGTTGCTCGTTACTCGTTACTCGTTACTCGTTACTTACTAACCACTAACCACTGACCACTAACCACTAGTATAGTTCGTCCAGCGACAGTTTGAGGTATTTGCTTACGGCCCGCCACGTACTAAGAGCGGCCACAAAAATACCCAATGCGAGCAGACTCGCAAGAAGGGCAAGGAGCCGGTCCTGGTTTTCCAATAACCGTAATTCTTCAACCCGGCGGTTGCCGTAATAGATCAGTGCCCACAGCATGCCGGAAGCAATGATGCCGGCCAGGGCGCCGAGCGCCATGGACCGAAGAATAAAGGGTCCCTGGATGAACAACCGTGTGGCGCCAACCAATTGCATGCTTCGAATCAGGAATCGCTGGCTGAAGAGCGCTAGCCGGAGGGTGTTGTTGATGAGCAACACCACCACGAAGAGCAGGACGCCGGCGATGCCGAGCAGCACCAGTCCGATCTTGGCCACGTTGCGGTTGACGGATTCGATAAGGCTTTCCACGTAATACACCTGGAAGACGGCTTTCTCCTTCTCGAATCGGTTCTTGATTTCACTCAGTTTCTTCTTGTCGTGAAAAGCCGGATCAACGGTCACCAGGAAGGCATCGCGAAGCGGGTTTTCGCCCAGGAACTTTTGGAAGTCCTCCCCGGTATCCTGGATAAACTGCTTGGCGGCCTCCTGCTTGGAGATAAACGTGAGTGTCTTTCGGGTTGAGTCCTTAAGGATGAAATCGGAGGTCTTCAGCTTCTTTTCGAGGGCTTCCTTTTCCTCGTCGGTGACCGTGTTTTTCAGGTAGACCTGGATACGCACATTCTCCTTGACGAGACGCCCCAATTCCTGGCTGTAGATCACCAGCACGCCAAACAACCCAATGACGAACAAGGCCAGGGTGATGCTGAGCACCACGCTGATAAACGGGTAGCTGCCGAACTTCTTGTACTTGCTGCGATAGTCGTACGCCATGAAGCGACAAAGATAGCAACCTTGGTCCAGAAACGGGTAAGAAAAAACCCCTCGGGGGAGGGGTTTTGAAGTCTAGCGTTTCCGGTAAGCGCGAAGCATGGTGAGGAGCTTCCCATCGCGGATGGGCGTCAGCGGCATGATGGCTGTTTGGGCCTCGTCCAGCAGGTAGTAGTTCTCCTTGTAGAAGAGGAACACCGCATGGCTGTCGCCGTTGATCTCCAGGATCTCATAGAGGTTCCGGTCAAACGGACCGAAGAGGTGGAGCTTGCCCTGGGCGAACTGGTAGTGGAAGTTGTGTTTCTTATCAGCCGCTTGGGTAATGACCTCCAGCTTGGAAACGGTGAGTTCGGTTCGGGTACCGGGAGTCTCCGGAGCAGACTCCGGCTCGTTGGTTTCCGTGAACTCTGCCGAAGGATCGACAACCTGAATATCCGGTTTCTGTACAGGCTTGGGTTCAGGTGTCTTCCTTTTTGCTGTCGAAGGTTTTTTCACTTCTTCCGTGGCGGGCACGGCGGTCTCCGGCTGTGTCTCGGGTTCAGTGGCCGTGGGGGCAGGTGATTCTGCGGGGACCGTCAATTCGGAAGGAGTTGAAACCGGTACTTGCGGTTCCTCCTGTTGAAAGTAGAAGTACAAACCGGTAGCGACCACGGCAACGGTGAGTACACCGGCGGCCACCTGTCCGCTGCTCCAGCCCGAAGCGGGGACCGGTACCTGCTGGAGCATGTGCTTCAGTTCCGCGGCACGCGCCTGTCGTACCGTGCCGATGATCTTTTCCTGCAACGCCATCTCCTTGCGCAACGACGCATCCGAGGAGAGGGCCTGTTCAAAGGCGGCTCGCTCTTCCTCCGTCATGCGGTGGCTGAGGTAGTCGTCGATCTTATCAAAATTCGTCATACGTCTTAATCCAAAAAGTCCCGCTCGCTGTATTGGGCTTTCACCAGTTCATCGAGCTTCTGTTTGCATTTATACTTCTTTGTCTTGGCGGTGTCCGTGTTGGCGAAGCCGAGGCGGTCGGCAATCTCCTGCATGGACAGTTCGTCGAAGTAGTAGTACATCAACACCTTTTTGCAAGTGTCACCCAACTGCTCCAGGCAATTGGCGATGATCTTCTCGCGTTCCGGTGTGTCGAAGTCCATCGCCTGGGGCGAGTCCTTCTCTTCGTTCGACAACCGCTTCTTCCGTTCGAGTTCCTTCCTCCACAGGTTCTGACAGATGCTGTAGATGTAGGTGCTCATCTTCGACGTCAGCACCAGGTTGCCGGAGCTGGCCTTTTGCCAGAAAACCACCAGCGCATCCTGGTACACGTCGCGCGCCTCCTCTTCCGTACCGCTGTTGGTGATAACCAGTTTGGTCATCATCCGGTAGTACTTCTTGTAAATGACCTCCAGGGCCTTTTCGTCACCTTTTTGAATGCGTTCAAAAAGGTCCTTTTCGTTCATTTCAGCGCTCGACTTGAATACGCGGTAGGCCAAGGGGGTAACCAGGATTTAGGTTTAAAGGCAGGTTTAAAGGGTCAAACGTACGGTATTATCCGCCAATGGCTTCAGTCGGCACGCTGCCATGTCTGAGTACGGTAAAAGGGCCCCCAGTAACCCCTGACCTTAAGATCTTTTCCCTCCAGCCAGAGTTTGGACCGGTAAACGCGCCCGTTCTCAGGGTCCAGGATGTCGCCGCCGGCATATTCGGCTCCGGACTTCACCAGGTTCCGGATGATCTCCATCCCGATGATCTTCTTGTTGAAGCGGGGGTCATCCGGGCTGCATTTCTTGCATACCGGGTCGGGCTCCACGTTGGGCCGTGGGAAGATCTTGACAACGCGGCCAAACACCTTTCCCTCCAGTTCCAGGAGCTCCACGATCGATCGGGGTTCGCCGGTGTTGTCATCGATTGTCTTCCATTTTCCGAGGATAGTCCCCTGGGCAGACAGGGTTCCGGCAGCCAGGAGGATCAGAAAAGCGGTCAGCAGATGGCGCATGAGGAAACAATTTGAAGCGAATGTAAACAAAAAAAAGCCTCCGGGTCGGGAGGCTTTTTTTTGATTGCGGTGTCATTACTTCATGACCGCCGTGCTGTCGGCAGGAGCCGGATCTTCGGCCATCGGATCCTGGTTGAGAATGATCTCCACGTCGGCCGGAGGTGTCTTGGTTTGCGTCGGCAACGCAACCAACGGGGCAATCACCAATGCCACCACCGACATGAGTTTCAGCAGGATGTTGAGTGACGGACCTGAAGTATCCTTAAAGGGATCACCCACGGTATCACCGACTACGGCTGCCTTGTGCGGATCAGATTTCTTATAGTACATGGTGCCGTTGATGTTGACACCTTCTTCAAAGCTCTTCTTGGCATTGTCCCATGCGCCACCGGCGTTTGACTGGAAGATAGCCATGAGTACGCCCGTAACCGTAACGCCGGCCAGCATGCCACCCAGGGCCTCAACGCCGAAGCCGGGGAGGAACGCGATGACAACCGGAACAACAACGGCCATGAGACCAGGAACAATCATCTGCTTGAGGGCGGCCTGTGTGGAGATCTCCACGCACTTGCCGTACTCGGCCTTGCCGTCAGCTTCCTGGAACAGGCGCTGATCTTCGGCCGACCAATCCTTTAACTCCTTGTCACCATTACGCTTCATGGCATCCAGCGCTGCCTTGAGGGCAGGGATGGTGGTAAACTGGCGACGAACTTCTTCGATCATTTTCATGGCCGCACGTCCTACGGCACCCATGGCGAGGGCCGAGAATACGAACGGTAGCATGCCACCGATGAAGAGACCGGCCATAACGTTGGCCTTGGATACGTCGATGGTGCTGAGGTGTGCTGTGGTCATGAATGCACCAAAGAGCGCCAATGCGGTGAGGGCAGCGGAGGCGATCGCAAAACCTTTACCGATGGCGGCGGTGGTGTTACCCACGGCATCCAGTTTGTCGGTACGCGAACGAACTTCTTTCGGAAGCTCCGACATCTCGGCGATACCGCCGGCGTTGTCGGAGATCGGACCGTAGGCATCAACGGCCAACTGGATACCCAGGTTGGAGAGCATGCCTACCGCGGCGATGGCGATACCGTAGAGACCGCCAAAGTGGAAGGCGCCGATGATGGAAATCGCGATGATCAAGATCGGCCACATGGTCGACATCATGCCCACACCGAGGCCGGCGATGATGTTGGTAGCAGCGCCGGTAGAGGATTGACGAACGATCGAGTTGACGGGCTTCTTGCCCATGCCCGTGTAGTACTCGGTAATCAAACCGATCACGACGCCGGCCACGAGGCCGATGACTGTCGCGTAGAACACACCGGTCGAAGTGTACAACGTTCCTTTGATGGGATCTTCCCAGGCATAGAGGGGATCCTGGAACCACCACTCGGCGGGGAGCATCCACTTGATGATGAACCACGATGCGATGATCATGATGAGGGAAGAAACGATCTCCCCGGTGTTGAGGGCTTTTTGCGGGTCACCGCCTTCTTTCACCTTCACGAAGAACGTGCCGAGGAATGACATCACGATACCTACACCTGCCAGCACGAGCGGCAGGAGCACTGCGGAGAGTCCCTGGAAATTGTCGCTGAAGCCAGGTACCATGAAAGCGGCACCAAGCACCATGGTTCCGACGATGGAGCCAACATACGATTCGAACAAGTCGGCACCCATACCGGCCACATCACCCACGTTGTCACCGACGTTGTCGGCGATGGTAGCGGGGTTCAGCGGGTGGTCTTCCGGAATACCGGCTTCAACCTTTCCGACGAGGTCGGCGCCGACGTCAGCGGCTTTGGTATAGATACCTCCGCCAACACGGGCGAAGAGTGCGATGGAAGAAGCACCGAACGAGAAGCCCGTGATCACGGTGATCACCTGGTTCAGACCGGCCTGTGAGTCAACGCCAAATACGTTGGCATAGATGATGAACAGAATGCTGAGGCCGAGCACGCCGATGGCAACCACGCCCATGCCCATCACCGAACCGCCGGTGAAGGCCACTTCAAGGGCTTTGCCGAGGCTGGTGCGTGCTGCGTTGGTTGTGCGCACGTTGGCTTTGGTAGCCACGCGCATCCCGATAAAGCCGGCGAGGGCGGAGCTGAATGCGCCCAGTACAAAGGACACGCCGACAAGCGGGGAGGAGGTTGCGCTGTCTGCGGTAACACCCAGCAGGACGGCCACGCAGGCTACGAAAATGATGAGGACTTTATACTCTGCCTTCAGGAAGGCCATCGCTCCTTCGGCGATATGGCTGGAGATCTTCTTCATCTTGTCGGTGCCGGCATCCTGGCTGGCAACCCAGGCGCTTTTCCAGATGACGTAGATAAGCCCGATGACTCCGAAGAGGGGCAGGTAATACACTAAGTTTTGCATGGTTATAGGATCAGGTTAACGTTATTCCGCCTTTGTTTCTGCGGGGCATGAAAAAAGACCCGCAAATATAGAACAAGGCCAAATTTTTCCAAAAAGGCCCTTTCAGGCGGGGAACAGGCTCCTGAAGGCACCCCAGAATTTTCGCTTGATGGATTCGTCCTTCAACAGGACATCCAGGGGCTCGGCGATCACCATTTCGGTGGTCGGGGTGGAGATTTTTTCGTGAAGGATGACGCCGGGTTGAGGCTCTACAAATGCCACCAGCCTGGCCGGCATGTCACTCCAGCCGGAGAGGTCGAGTTTTTCCTGGCATACGATCCGAACGGACTCGGGACGGTGGCCGACGGCCGCCAGCAGTTTGGTCAGCGCGTCACGGTTTGCTTCGGGTTGCTGACCCCAGGGCTTGTTCAGCACCACCGTCAGGGGCGGGGAAAAGGAATAGACTTCTTCGGTGAAGGTCGCGCTGAAAAGTGTGGTGCTCATCCGTTCTTGATGTCAAAAATGGATTTGAGTTCGGTGGCCTCCGAGGGCTTCATGCGGCCCGAGAGGATGAGGCGCACCTGCCGTCGCCGCAGGGCCCCGTCGTACAGTTGCTTTTCTTCGTCGGTCTCCGGAACTACTTCCGGTACCTCGACGGGCTTGCCTTCCTTGTCAACCGCCACAAACGTGAAGTAGGCTGAATGGCTGGCTACTTTCTTTCCTTCCGGGATGTTCTCCGCTTCGACATCGATGCGAATCTCCACGGAAGAACTGAACGCCCGTGTGGCTTTTGCTTTCAGCGTAACCACGTTGCCCAGTTGGATGGGTGTGCGGAATGAAATATTGTCCACCGAGGCGGTAACCACGATGCTGTTGCTGTGTTTCTGCGCGGAGATGGCCGACACGACGTCCATCCAGTGCATGAGCCGTCCACCCATCAGGTTGTTCAGGGTATTCGTGTCGTTGGGCAGGACCATTTCGGTCATGCTTACAAACGACTCGCGCGGCGCTTTCTTCTTTCGTGTCATGGTAGTCAGTTGTTGTCGGATGTCCACCCTTCTTTTCCCAGCAGCGGAACAAATGCAAACGTATCAAATTCTTCCTTTCGGACCGCGCCGTTGGTCTTCGTTATCCGCATCATGACCTGTTTGTCGCGGCCTCCGACCGGGATAACAAGCACGCCGTGATTGGCCAGCTGTTGAATCAGCGCGTCGGGTACCACCGGCGCTCCGGCGGTCACAAGGATTTTGTCGTAAGGCGCGCGTATCGGCAGGCCCTTTGATCCATCGCCGTGGAAGAAGTAGGGATGATAGCCCAGCTCGGGCAAGAAGTCCTTTGTGCGCTCGAACAGTTTACGGTTGTATTCGATGGTATACACCTTGGCGCCTAGTTCGAGGAGGACGCACGCCTGGTACCCGGAACCGGTGCCGATTTCCAGGACCTTTTCACCCGGCTTTACCCCCAGGAGTTCGGTCTGGAAGGCTACCGTATACGGCTGCGAAATGGTCTGTCCTTCGCCGATGGGGAACGCCTTGTCCTCATAGGCATGGCTGAGCAGCGCATTGTCGAAAAACACGTGCCGGGGCACCTTGCCAATGGCCCCCAGGACGCCCTCATCGCGTATGCCTTTTTGGCGGAGTTTGGCTACCAATTTGGCACGTAGCCCCCGCTGCCTGTAATTGTCCTCGACCATCGTTTAGGACCCCAAAAAGGCCATTTTTAGCATGAAAACAAAGTTTTTTGATTTTCTTAGGAAAATTGAAACCGATGCGCCTACTTTGAAGTCCTCTGAAATCACAGTGAAGTCTATTTTGCCATAGCGTTCAACTGTGTACCTGACCCGGACAGTAGGAGTGGCCAAAAACCACCCTCTACTGTAGGGGCCAGGAGAGCTACAAAAGACGCAAATTCGAGCCCTTTTCAAGGGCTTTTTTATTGTCCTATGAGCACAAAAGGCGCCCAATAGTAGGGGGCCGCGTACTGCTCGCTCTTCACCAGTTTCAGTTTGGCATTCCGTAGCGCTACCCGGGCGTTAGCCCGCCCCACCAACTGTTGGTAAAACGCCGTCATGAGGTCAGCGGTCGATGCGTCGGCAACCGGCCAGTACGATACCACGATTGACCGGGCCCCGGCATAAATCAGTGCGCGGGAAAGGCCGATCACGCCTTCGCCCTGCGCGTACTTACCCAGACCCGTCTCACAGGCAGAAAGCACCGCCAGGTCTGCATTCAATTTCAGGTTGAAGATCTCTCCCGAGAAGATGTTGCCGTCTTCCGCGCCAGCCTCCTGAAGGAAGATGCGGCTCAGTTCAGGCGATGACTCGTCCACGATGCCGTGAGTGGCAAAATGCAGGTAGCGGTAATCGCTCAATGCGCCCGACTTGACCAACGCTTCATTGGCATCCGGCCCGACCACAACTTTCGCGCCTTCGCCGAACAACGAGGCGATCGACTTCACTTCCTGTT
>JAYRXB010000111.1:0-8088 GCA_041917735.1 Cyclobacteriaceae bacterium | reverse complement strand
TCGGAGGAACAGCATCTCGCGGTACTTCACCAGCGGCCAATCTTCGTCGTCCACCAGCAATTCCAGCTTGTCAACCGCATCCCGAATCTTGTCAAAGTACTTCTCCTTTACATCATCACAATAGGCGAATGCCTTCTTGTGGGTGTCAGTAAACTTGTTGATTCGCTTGCGCTCCTCAATCATTTGCCGGACGCCGTTCTTGATGGTATCGATGTGCTCGGAAATCTCCTTGATGGTTTGCACGACTGCCTTGTTGTCCACCCCAAGGCTCTTCAATCCATTGGCATTGGTGATGAGCTTGTTCTGGTACGCAATGGCCGTAGGAATGAGGTGGTTCATCGCCAGGTCGCCGAGCGTACGCGACTCGATCTGCACGCGCTTGATGTAGGACTCCAGGCGAATTTCGTGGCGCGCCTCCAGTTCCTTGTGTGACATTACACCGTGACGCTCAAAGAGGGCAACCGCATCCTTTTCCAGGTAAGCTTCGATGGCACGCGGCATGTTCTTGATGTTGCTCAGGCCTCGTTTCGCTGCTTCCTTCACCCAGTCGTTGGAGTAGCCGTCTCCCTCAAACCGGATGTCGCGCGACTCCTTGATGTATTTGCGCAGGAGGTTAGCGATGGCCAGTCGCTTTTCCGTTCCCTTCTCCACCTCCTTGGTGACCACATCATGAAACTTGTCGAGCTGGTCTGCCACAATGAGGTTAAGCACGGTCATGGCCACCGCACAGTTGTCTGACGAGCCCACCGCGCGGAACTCGAACTTGTTGCCCGTAAAGGCAAACGGCGAAGTGCGATTCCGGTCCGTGGCATCCAGGATGATCTCCGGGATTTGATCGATCCCCAGTTTCATGTACATGTTATCGCCCTTCTCAATCTTGACATTGCCCTTCTTCTCCAGTTCGTCGAGTACGGCCGACATCTGGCTGCCGATGAACACCGACATGATGGCGGGAGGAGCTTCGTTGGCACCGAGGCGGAAATCGTTGGCTTCGGTAGCGATGCTGGCCCGGAGCAGGTCGGCATGAGCGTGCACCGCCTTGATGGTCGTTACAAAGAACGTCAGAAAGAGGAGGTTGTCACGGGCGCTGCTGGACGGGGCATACAGGTTGATGCCGGTGTCGGTGATCAGCGACCAGTTGTTGTGCTTTCCGCTTCCGTTGAGTCCTGAGAAAGGCTTTTCATGGAAGAGTACGCGCAGGTTGTGCTTCTCCGCAACACGCTGCATCACATCCATCATGAGCTGGTTGTGGTCATTGGCCACATTGACTTCTTCAAAAAGCGGTGCGACCTCAAACTGGCTTGGAGCCACCTCGTTGTGACGCGTGCGGACCGGAATACCCAGGCGCCAGCTTTCGTTCTCAAATTCCTTCATGAAGTCATAGACCCGCGACGGAATGGAGCCGAAGTAGTGGTCTTCCATCTGCTGACCGCGGGCCGGGGCATGCCCAAAGACCGTGCGGCCCGACATGACCAGGTCGGGGCGAGCCATAAACAATGCTTCGTCAACCACGAAATACTCCTGCTCCGGGCCAAGCGAGGCCACCACATGCTGAATATCCTTGTCGAACAGCTGGCAGACCTTCGTAGCCGCGAGATCGACAGCCTTGAGGGCCTTCAGCAAGGGAGACTTATGGTCGAGGGTCTCTCCGGTATACGACACGAAAATGGTCGGAATACAAAGCGTCTTGCCGTACAGGAACATGGGCGATGTAGGGTCCCAGGCTGTGTAGCCACGGGCCTCGAATGTACTGCGGATGCCCCCGCTCGGGAATGAGGATGCATCGGGCTCCTGCTGAACAAGTTCGCTGCCCTTGAATTTCTCGATGCCACTGATGGCGTCAAAAAAGGAATCGTGCTTCTCCGCCGTACCGCCGGTCATGGGCTGAAACCAGTGGGTAAAATGCGTGGCTCCTTTGCCCATCGCCCACGACTTGGCCGCGGAGGCCACGGCGTCTGCGGTGGAACCGTCGATTTTTTCGTGGTTCTTGATGGCCGAAGTCACCTTTTGGTAAATGGCCGGCGCAAGGGACGCGCGCATCTGCTCGGAACCGAAGACATTCTCCCCAAAGAAATCGGAGACTTTAGGGCTTGGGCTTGAGACAGTTACCGCGTTTCGCTCATGTAACTTTCTCAATGCTTCCATGCGTAAATGTGCCATAAGTGGTTGTTTTTTGGTCTACTTGGCGCCAAAAGTATACCTTTTTTGAAGATCAAGGGTATTTTTTGACCCTACTCATCAAAAAAAGTATGCTTTTTTCTCGAAAGATGGTTTGCGGACTTTTAGCGGTTGGTGAGGACCAGCGCCGTAGACTCTTCAAAGAGGTAGGGATGCTCGAAAAGGACACGGAAGCCTGCCGACTCCAGAGCTTCCCGGTCCTCCTGCCGCGTAAGAACCAGCACCTTGCGCCCGCCAACGTGCTGCTGGAATTCATTCAAATCCCAGCTGTTGTAGAAGGTACGTTGCAGGTTGAACACGTAGGCTGCGTTGAAAAAACGGTAGGTGACAATCTCTTCCGGGGACGATTGAATAAGCGGGAGGCTCACGGCGACCGGGTTCTGGCTCATAATTCGCGGAACGCCAACGTAGAAAAACAGAACGCCCGACAACCAAAAACTCAGCAGGTATGCAAGGAGCGTCATTCGGAGTTGACTTCTCCACATTAAGACGGCTCCAGCCCAGGCACCAATTGTTAGCGGAAAGAACACCCAGGCTAGCTCCGGAAATTCGCTGATCCATTTGTCCCTCGAAATCACCTCCCGAAGTACCGGAACCAATCCACTCAACAGTACGGCAAGCAACACCAATGCCCACCGGGCCAGCCAGGACGATACCTCGAATTCATCCAGGTGACGCCGAATGCCCGCACCAATCAGGATGGCCGCAAACGGAACAGCGGGGCCTACATAATTCGGCAACAACGTCCGTGACACACTGAAGAAGATCAACACCGTAGCCAGGGCGGAGAGCGCCATCGCCAACAAGGGGTTCACCTTCCGGCTCTTCCATGCATGCACGATCGCTGCCGGCAGGTAACCCGACAACGGAAGCAAGGCCACCAGCAGCAAGAGCACGGCCACTCCCGGTGGATTGTGGTGATCTTCATACGCGGAGGAAAAACGCCCCACATTATGCTCCCAAATAAACCCCCTGACCCAATCACCATCTGTCTTGATGGCTACCGCGATCCACCACGGTGCCGATATCAGCAAGAACAACAGCAAGCCCTTCCACCACCTGGCCCTCGACAACGCCCTCCACGACCATTCGCCCCGCGCCAACAGAAAGCCTCCGCAGGCACCGACAGACAGCACGATGGCGACAGGTCCCTTGGACAAGAAAGCCAGTGCCGCCGCTGCGTAGCTCAAATAGAAATAGCCAGAGCGACCCGATGTCCACGCAAGGGCAAATGAAAGCCAACTGAGTGTCAGAAAAAATATGAAATAGGGATCCGGCACTGCGAGGTGGAATTCAGCGATGACAAAGACTGACGCCGCCATCATCAAGCCGGCAAAGAAGGCAACCCGATCTCCTTCCATTCTTCGCGTAAAGTGATAAAGCGTTCCAACCGTCAGCAATCCCATGATTACCGAAAACAACCGGGCCGCAAATGGTGTGTACCCAAAAACGCTGTACGAGGCCATCATGAAGAAATAATGCAACGGGGGTTTGTCGGTGCGAAGCACACCGTTAAAGGTTGGCACCACCCAGTCACCGCGCTCCAACATTTCCATGGCACACGCGGCATTTTTCGCTTCATCCAAAACGTAAACGGGGAAACCCCAGAAGTTTGCGGTAAGCGCCATCGCCGACAATCCCATGATGATGAGCCATTTTTTGTCCTGCATGGGTTTATCTACTTTTGATCTTGCACCAACTTCATGAAATCTTCCTTTTGGCTTACGCTCCTGGTCCTGACCGCCCTGGTCATTGCCCTCGGCGTCTACCGGGTTTCCGAAAATAAAGTAAAAGAACAAAACCTCATTACCGATTTACAGGTTCGCCAGTCGCCGGGTTCCATACGGTTTCTGCAGCTGGTCTCCGACAGCATCAGTTACATTAGCCTGGGCATCCCAGCCCTGGCGTTGGCCGCCGGATTGACGCTCGGAAGAAAGCGCTGGGTGCGCCACGCCCTGATCATCTTGCTGGGCATCGCGCTGGGTGGTTCGATTTCAGCCGTTGTCAAGCGTACCGTTAAGGAACCACGCCCGTACGAGGTCGATAAGCGAATTGCACAACTCAGCGTAGGAGGAAGCAACTCGTTTCCTTCGGGGCATACGGTGGAAGCCACCGCCGCCGCGGTAGGCTTCTCCACCCTCCTGTTCCGAACCCCGATCAGTGCCGTATTCTCCTTTGCCTGGGCATTTCTAATCATGTATTCCCGCATTGTGCTGGGGGTTCATAACGTTACGGATATCCTGGCCGGTGCCGCCCTCGGTTGCCTGGGCCTCCTGATTGTGTACCGGCTCTTTGAACTTCGCCCCTACCGTGAAAGCTGATGGAATTGTCGGTTGTCATACCGGTACTCAATGAAGCCGAAAATGTCCAGGAATTGACTGGCAGGCTTCGTGCCGTACTCCAACCTTTCCGCCATGAGATTATTTGGGTGGACGACGGTTCAACCGACACCACCGCGGCCAACATTCGCACGTACAGCGACGCACACACCAAGTTGATTTGTCTTGCCCGCAACTTCGGTCAGACAGCCGCCATGGCTGCAGGGATCGACGCTTCGGAAGGCGACTTCATCGTTACACTGGATGGTGACCTTCAGAACAATCCCGAAGACATTCCCCGGCTTCTTGAGAAAATGAAGGAAGGCGATTGGGATGTTGTCTCAGGCTACCGAAAGGATCGGAAAGACAATTGGCTTCGCAGGTTTCCCAGCCGCCTCGCCAACCGCCTTATCCGCAACACTTCCGGTGTCATCGTTCGCGACTATGGCTGTTCCCTGAAAGTTTTTCGCAAGGACTATGCGAAGAACCTCGAACTGTACGGAGAGCTTCATCGCTTCATTCCCATTCTTGCCGCCTTGCGTGGCGCCCGGATCACTGACATGGAAGTAAGTCATTCGCCTCGGCGCTTCGGCAAATCCAAGTACGGGCTTGGCCGAACATTCAACGTACTGAGTGATTTGGTGTTGCTTTACTTCTTTCAGAAGTATTTCCGCAAGCCGATCCACCTGTTCGGTCCGCTGGGTATGATCACGTTGTTGACCGGCAGCCTGATCAGCTTCTACCTCCTGGCCGTAAAGCTCTCCGGCGAAGAAATCGGGGGCCGGCCCTTGTTGATCCTGGGGATATCGCTGGTGCTGGCCGGCATCCAGTTCCTGACGTTCGGGGTGCTGGCCGAGCTGCTGATGCGCGTGTACTATTCCTCCGGCCGAAAGACCTACACTGTCAAAAGTACCTTCGTTGGATCCTCGAATTCGTAAGATTGCGGGGGGTATTTTGCGGATATCGCTCAGCATCGCAGCCCTGTCTTTTGTTGCCCTTCAGCTGGACATCCCGCAGCTTCAAAAGACCCTCGGCGCAACCGACCCGGGATGGTTCCTGATTGCCTTGGGCACCTACACCTTGTCAAAAGTGATCAGCGCACAGCGATTGTCCTCCTACCTGAACGTAAACGGAATCGTTCTGTCAGCTGCAGATAACCTTCGACTCTACTTCATTGGAATGTTTTACAACCTGTTTCTCCCCGGTGGAATTGGCGGAGATGCGTACAAGGTCTGGTTGCTTCACCGCGACCGCCAGGTACCGGTAAGGAATTCCATCCAGGCCATGCTCCTGGATCGGGTCAGTGGTGTTGTGGCCCTGGCATCGTTAGCTTTTCTGTTTGGGTGGTTTGCCTTCAGGGAATGGCCGCATGCCGGTTGGCTGCTGGCTGGTTCGGTTATCCTGCTCCCTACCATGTACTTCGTACATTGGATACTCGGCCGCCAGTTTATGCCGATCACCACAACAACCACGGCGACGGCGATGGTCGTCCAATTGCTTCAGGTGATCAGTGCCTGGGCCTTGCTGCAGGGTCTTCACGTTGCAGATATCCCGGCCACCTACCTGACTGTTTTTCTTGTTTCCTCACTGGTGTCGGTGTTACCCATCTCGGTGGGCGGGATTGGGTTGCGCGAGTTGGTATTTGTTACTGCCGCCAAATACTCAGCCGTTTCTCCCGAATCGGCTGTGGCTTTCTCCCTGCTGTTCTTTGTCGTCACTGCCCTGAGTTCCCTGCCCGGTGGCTTTGTCAGTTCCCGGAAGTAGCAGGGATTGCACGTGATTTCACCTCGTCGAACCGCACTTCATAGTCTGTGCGGAGCGTTCCCATCCAGCGGTCCCACCAGAGGAAATACAGCCCGTAGTTTCCTTTGAAGTACTGGTGATGCTGGTTGTGGTTCACCGATGTATTGATCCATCTACCCAGGAGACTCGAGGCAAATCCCTTCGGGTATAACTCATATCCCAAATGACCATACACATTGTAGATCATCATGATGAGCAGGAAGAGTCCAATGGCCAGCGGATGGATGGGATACAGGAACGGAACAATGGCGACGATGCCAAACTCCACCACTGCTTCCAGCGGGTGAAAGGCCATCGCCGCCCACGGTGACGGGTTGGTCGACAGATGATGCACCTTGTGAAACACCGGAAAAAGTTTCGGGTGATGCATGGCCCGGTGGGTCCAATAGAAGTACGTGTCGTGCACCAAAAGCGTGAGCGCCACGCTGCCGAAGAAATACCAGGTACTGTGGGCGTCGAGGTCTTTGTAGACCAGGGTATATTCAACCAACGGGCCGAAAAAGAACAAGTAGCCGAGCGTCGCGAATATGATTGCGGTAGAAATGGAGTACAGGAACTCCCTGGTGTAATCCGAACGGGCTGGGAATTTCTCCTGGATTTTCTTCCAGGACCACGACTGCTTTTTCCAGGTGTAGTAAATCAAGAAACCCGTTGCTGCCAGGATGAGGTACCGGAGGAAAATAATCAGCAGGAAGCTTGTCCAGGGGTGACCGGTAAGACCAAGCGCTTCTCTCATTCAGCAAATGTCGCAAACGCTCGAGAAAAGCAAAGGGGTTTTGTCCTAGTTTGCCTTCTTGACAGAGCCTCCGCTACTCGAGTGCGTGTTCGTCCGGGTCGGGTTTCCGCGATACCGTACGCTGCCGCCGCTGCTTGCACCTGCCTCCAAGGCCTGGGATACCGACAACTTTATACTGCCGGCACTGCTTGCGCTGGCGTCAGCCGTTTCAACCTGCAGTGCGTAGGCGTCGATTTCTCCTGAGCTGCTCGCATCGGCGTTGATCGATTTTGCCGTTCCTTCCAGGATAATGTCGGCAGCACTGGAGGCATGAACTTTCACATCGTTGGCTTCGATGGCCAACTCTATGTCGGCTGCGCTCGAACTCTGGATTTCCAGGTTGTCAGTCTTTAGCACACCTTCGGAGAAGACATTGGAAGCTGAGCTTGCATAAATGCGGTTGAGCGACACGTAGGTGACGTACACCTTGACGCTGGTATTGCTGCGGAAGAAGCTGTTCTCGCGCAAGTGGATCTTGAGGTTTGAACCTGCCACTTCGGTGAGGACGTTCTTGAGGTTGTCGCCGGACACCTCCACTTTCACCGACTCCTTGTCTCCTTTTTTCAGGTAAACATCAATGGCTTCCCCGGTTTTAATGCCGGAAAAGGATCCTATTGAACGTGTCTCCGATTGCTGGGCGAACGTCATCCCGGCCGAAAGACCGATGACAGCAAGGATTAAGGCAATGCGCTTCATACTGTTACTTTGACTCAAAGACAACCGTCAATACCAAGGGTTGCATCCTTCGCAATTTTCTTGGGGCAACTGTGTTTCCACAATATTTATGCTAATTTAGGTACTTTCCAACCCTCATTCGACCCGACGAAACCCTTTAATCCCATGATCAAGGAACAGCTCAATATTTTGATCAACCTTGCCGCCAGCGACAAACTCATTGACGACCGCGAGGTTAAGACCATCCACATGATCGGAAAAGCCGGTGGGCTCTCCCGTGAAGAAGTTGATGAAATGATCAAGCATCCCAAATCCATCGGTGACCTGTCTACGTTTACC
>JAYRXB010000110.1:0-6224 GCA_041917735.1 Cyclobacteriaceae bacterium | reverse complement strand
TATATGTGTACTGTGTGCTGCTTACAAATGTCATGTTTGTTAAGGCCTGAACGTTGGCGCCAGCCAATGCAATCTGAACCACCGGAGCGGCGGCCATGGGTTCGCTGAAGTTCGCCGTGATCGTTAAGGACTGCCCCGAGGTAACAATACCATCGGCGTCGTTGTATGTTAGGTATGCGGTGGGTCGTGTGAATGAAACGATGACTAAACCTCCAGCTCCATCGCCACCAGCAATGTTGCCAGAGCTTTCACCTGCGCCACCACCCCCTCCACCGGGAAATGCACCCGGTGAGCCGGGTCCGCCAACACCGCCACCATTTCCGCCCCGGCCAGATCCTGTGGGGCCTGCAGGTGCAGTAGCTGTGGTCCACGGAGTAGCAGCATCAGTTCCATTCAAACCTGTGCCACCGGATGAACCGCCAGGTCCACCTTCTGCGGTGCTTCCGCCTTCGCCTTGACCGCCGTCACCACCGTCAAACTTTGTTGTGCCGGAAGGGACAACACTGGCAGACGCCAATCCACCTGGGCCTCCAAGGCCTCCTGTAGTTTCGGATCTTGCACCTCCCGATCCCCCTTTGGCCATGATGGTGGCAGCGGATCCAAAAAAGGAGTCACCGCCGGCGCTACCAGGGTTGTCGTTTGTTGCTGCTGCGCCCGGAGTGCCGACGACGGCGTTGAAACTCGCAGCTCCGGTCACATCGACCAGTGATGTAACATAAGCGCCACCGCCACCTCCACCCGAGGATTGATCACTGTCGTTTCCGCCGCCGCCACCACCGCCGGATCCCCAGACTTGGGCATTCACAAACCTTACGCCAGTTGGTTTGGTCCAGCTGGTAGTGCCGGTTGTATAATAACGTAGTGTAACAGGGTTGTTGGAGGCAGTAGAATAGAGGTATTCCGTAGTTCCGGCTGAGCCGTTGTATTCATATACCCGTATTGTGTACTCCGTATCGGCGCTCAGACCTGTAATGTCCACGAACGTACCACCAGCATTGAATACAACCGCCGCGATGTCTGTGGCATCTCCATCAAGGTCGCCACCCCCGCCATCCGAAGGGAACGCCGTGCCTGCCACAGCCTGGGTAGATCCATTTGGTGGAGTATAAGAGCCTGTGCTGTTGGTAATTACAACTACCCTGCCGCCGCTGCCGTTTCCATTCGACCACGAAACTCTGAGGGAGGTATTGCTTCCAGATAACGGTGTGAGAACAATGCTGTGGGCTTGAGTGGTTGGTGCCTGTGCGGCTGCCTTCCCAACAACAAGTAAAAGGAAAATCAGACAAGTTAAGGAAGCAAATCGCTGGAGGCTGCAAACCGGTCCAGTAGAGGAATTGATACCTGATCCAGTAGCCTCGTTCATTTTACGCACTGTAAAATCTCTCATAATATCCTTTTCGTTCATGTAAAAAGTCAACTTACCTTTAGCGTTAAAGATTTTGAATATTCAATTATTCAATTTTCCCGTTTTTGTCTGTCTTCATCAGTGACACAATCTTGAGGGCGCCCTGGGTGGTTGTTCCCAACACCACATAACCTCCGTCGCTTGTTTGCAACGCCACAGTTCCTTCATCTTTGAAGCGACTGCCAAAGGCTGATTTCCATTCCTCATTGCCAAACGCATCCAGTTTGATCATGTAGAAATCCGTGTCACCCCGTCCCCCCTCGATGCCGTCGGAAAGTACGGACGAGAGGATAATCAGGCCGCCGTCGAGGGTCGTATTGATGGAATTTCCTATGTCGTTTTGTCCTTCGATCGGAAAGGTGAGGGTTTCACCGATCGGGCTACCGTTGGCATCAATCTTCCGAAAGAAAATGTCGGTGTCGCCCACGGTACCATCTTTCTTCTTGTTGGTCGAACCGGTAAGTACATAAATCAGCCCGTACTTGCAGAAGTCATTCCCGATTTCGCTGAATCCGGGGTTGCCAAGAAGGACGTCAAACTCAGTGTTCACGTTGTCCGGGATTGTCTTGGTGAACCGTACACCCTTCAGACCGCTGTTGGTGACCACACCGGACCACACGGCCTTATCCGTTTCGTCCACCACTAGCCGGGAAGCCAGATCAGTTTGCCCCGAGAAGTGACCAATGCTGGAGACTACAGCAAACGATGTTTTGTCCAGTTCAGTGATAATCATCTTGTTGGTTCCTTGAGCACTCAGTGCCAGAAAATTTCCAGAAGAATTAACAGCAATACCCCGGCCTACTTCACTGACGTTGTCTTCATAATCCAGGTCGATGGAATTCAGTACCGTTCCATCCTTATCCACCAGCATGACCAGGGACTTACTGATTGTACTATAGTTCTCTATTACGCTTCCTGCGATAATGTAACCTCCGCCGGGAACCGGTTGTATGGCCGCCCCGGAGTAGGAGCGGTTTTTGACGGAAAAATCGGGGTATAGGCGTTGCCAGACGGGATTTCCGGCCAGGTCTGTCTTGATGAGCTTGATCTTGGTACGGAGTGTATCGGCTTCGGCCTTTTGGATGCTCGTGGTGGCCAGGATTAAATACCCGTCACCTTCCGTGGACAAACTCAGGTCATTGGCGATGTCATTGTTTCCGCCATTGTAGTAACGAATGAAGGTGCTCGACGATCCCGGAGAGACCCCTGATTCATCCAGGCAGGAAACCAACAAAAGGAGGAGCCCAAGCGTATAAAGTTTTCTCATACTAACGAATCAGTTTCAAGGGTTTGAAATGCGGGTATAATACGCCAACGGTAATGGTCATGTTGTTGATCCGGTAGTCATTGTACCGCCCCTGGTAGTCGTATGCGATTTCAGGATTGGTGCGTGATTCCGGGTTGATGACACTGGTGAAGCCCATCTGGTACCTGACTTCTCCGGTAAGGTAGATTTCGCCAAACCGCAATTTGGCGCCGGCAACAAGATTCAGTGAATAGAGTATTTTCTTGTAGGATTCCGTGTCGTCTACCGAACTCCCCGTAACGGTAAACCCGTTGCCGAGCACGGTAGAGGCCTGATTGGATGAGCCCAACAGGTAGCTGATCCCGGGCCCGCCACCCAGATAGGTTTGCAGGTTTACGGTATTCTTGAACTTGAATTGCCCGATCACATTCAGGTCGAGGTGGTCTTGATTAATCTGAAACTCCTGGTTGCTGATGGACAGCGATGGATCTTCATCGGCAGTGGCCAATCGGTCGTTGGTATAGGTGTAACCTCTCACGATGTAGCCCAACTCGGCCGCCAACACAAGGCGGTTCCAGGGGGATTTCCTAAAAAAGTCCTTCTCGAACATGGTGTAAACAGCGAGGTTTGGAGACATGGAGTACCCCCCGTTGCCTGCGCCACTGCTCCCGACGTTGTAATAGTTGGTGACCACCGGCTGCGTCAGGGTAACTCCACCCCGAAGCCCAATGCGATACACTGGATCATGGCGGAATTTGTTGTATAGCGCAATAAATTCCGCCGGATCAACTTCCTTGTTCGGTTCGTAAAAGTGATCTGTATTCATGAGCTGAACCATCATCTCGTCGGCCTTTTCAGGTTCTTCCAAATAGATATAGGAGAGGGTCAGGTAGCGATAGGCCTCCTTCTTTTCCTCCTTGCTGAAGCCCTGGGCACCTTCTCCTTTCAAGCATCCTTCTGCGAGCCCGGGCACCTCGTGCAAGCGACCCTGTTCGTAGGTCGTCCGGATTAGGCGCAGCACCTGGGTACAGTTGCTGGCCTGCGAAAAGGCCGGCGTGGAACCAACCCCGATCGCTACCGGGATCCACAGGGCAGCCAAAAAATACAGTCTCTTCATGGTCTCGTCGTGGTAGTCAGTTACTTGTTGTTGGACGGGAAATTATCGCACGTGCGCTCGTACTTGATACCTGTGTTTCCGCCGGCAAAGTTGTCCCATTCGTCTTTCGTCATGTTCCGGTCGATGTAACCGCACAGTGAGTTTGACATCGCGGCAACCTGAGTCGGGTAAACATGGATGGTCTCTTTGGGATTCTGGGTGTTGCTGTGGATACCCACCATCAACTGGTCATCTTCCGGAGAGAATGCGGCACTCCAGATCCAATCGCCCAGGTTGGTGTCATACAGTACGATCGGGTTTTCAGACAACTTCAGCCAGTTCCACAGGCGCACGCGACCATCGCGGCTTGTTGTTGCCAGGAAGTTGCCCGCATTGTTGAACACGATCTGTTCGATGTGGGCCGTATGTCCGGAGAGAACACGGGCGGGAAGATTAGTGTCTTCTGTGATGATCCGTACCTGGCCCGTGTTGTCGCCAAACACAATCCGGCGACTGTTGTCAGGTGCCCACGCAACAGAGGTTACCGGAGCGTTGATCTTTGCAGCAACCTTTTCCACGTAGTTGTTGGTCAAGTCCCAGATGAAGAGGCTGCCACCATTTCCCGCGCCTGCCAACTTTTTCCCGTCGGGGCTGAGCGCGATGGTTGTGATCTTCTCCTTGGGCTTTATCACTTCCGTGACGTTGGTAAAGTCGGTGAACTTGATGCTGAACCCGGACTGGTCACGGACGTAAGCACCCTTCTGAAGAAGGGAGAACTCTACGGTTTCAACACCGGTAAACCCGTAGATCTTCTTGGGCGGGCCAGCGGATTTGAGGTCATACAGCTCAATATAGTTCTGTGTGATATCGCCCGTCGTGGCACCGCCGGCAATCAGCAACCCATCGTCATGACTGACGTCGATGGAATACACTTGGTAGTCGGTTCGTCCACCCATAATGGAGTCGGCTTTCCAGGTTCCGCCAGTCGGTGTCCAGCGTAAAATGCGTCCGTCGCTGCCGCCGGAATAAATCTCCTTTTGCTGGGCCCTGGTAACCAGGGCGCGCGCGGCACCTTTGGTATGTCCTTCGAGGCTTCGGGTCAACGGATCATTCCACTGCGGGTTGTCAATGGCGCGGTATAGGCCATTGAATACATCATCGTCGAAGGGATTTCCGCCGTTGGCCGTATTGAATTTAAACGCCTGCTGCGCCACAAGTGCCTGTTGAACAGGGTCGCTGCCAAGTTCTTTTGACTTGATGGCCATAGCTTTTGCCTGGGCGAGGAGACGTCGTTGTTCAGCTTCGCGGCGGGCCTCTTCTGCGGCCTGGCGGGCTGCTTCAGCGTCTTTCCGGCGCTCCTCAGCCAGTTTTTCATTGCGTTTGGCCTCCGCTTCAGCCTTCTCAGCGCGAACCCTTGCCAATTCGGCAAGGCGTTGTTGCTCCCGGGCTTCGGCTTCTGCCGCACGTGCCTGCTGTTCAGACTTTTGCGCGGCCAGCGTCTGTTCCTCGGCAATGCCTCGCTGTCGGTTAGCTTCAGCAGCGTTCTTCCGGGCTTCTTCTGCACTCTTATCCGCCTGTATCCTTGCCAGTTCAGCTGCGTCACGTTGACGCGTGGCCTCTACCTGCTGTACGAAGGCGTATACAAGGGCCATGAGGGCCACAATGGCGAGTACCCCGAATACCGTTGCGGTTGTTCGGGCCCGCTGCAGGCGTCGCTTCTGTTCAAGTTCCTTGATCCGCTGCTCCGTATCCCATTCTTTCTTGGAATACTCGAGGAAGATCATGGTGCGCTCGAACGCGGGATTGTAGCGTTGGCCCCACACCAGGGTAGGGCGGTGCTTGGCCTGCCAGTTGAGGGCGAGCTGCAAATCCGGTGGCCTCCAGAGGCCGGCCTTGCCCACCTGGTACTGGGTAGCAGCTTCGGCGAGGCGCAAATACATTTGCACGGCATCCGCTTCGTCGTCCACCCAGTTCTTCAAGCGTACCCAGATACGCATCAAGCTCTCGTGCGAGATGTCGATCATGGACTTGCCGGTGAGCGGCACGCCATGCGCCGGAGTCACCAACGATCGTCCGGGCTCGCGGAATTTTTCGATGACCGCTGCCACGTCGTTTTCCGAAACGTCGGCGATCGAGGCAATTTCACCCATCCGGGTAGGCCGGCGGATACCAAAGTTTTCGCCGCGTTTTTCGGTGATCGCCTTAAAGAGGATTTCGCAAATGCGCTGTTGTTCCTCATCCAATTCATCGTAGGCTTCGTTGGCGTGCATCGACAACGCTTCCTTCATCGTGCCAATGGCCTCGTAGTGCTTCAGGTCCAGCGGTTCATCCTCGTAGTCCCTGAACCGTGCCCAGTAACTCCAGGTACGCATGAGCGCGTGCTGAAGGATCGGCAATTGGTCCGGGTTGTCGCCCAGGTCGTTGAGCAACTGCTGTGTGAGGCGTGGAGTGATTTTTGCGTTTCCTACGGCCACGGG
>JAYRXB010000109.1:0-4297 GCA_041917735.1 Cyclobacteriaceae bacterium | reverse complement strand
TTTGCGCCCCGCGCACACCATATCATGAAAACGCACTCGTCCACCTTTGACGAGCATGCCTTGCTTCACACCCTGAAGCATTACCTGCCCGCCCAAGCACCCCTGAAGGACTTTATACACCACAATACCCTTCACGCCTTTCAAAAGCTACCTTTTCACGAAGCCCTTCGCTCGGCCTCCAGTATACTGGGCTACCGGGTAAGTCTCTCCTTGAAAGAATTCCGCGAAATGTACCACGCGGGAAAGATTCGAGAAGACATACTCGATCGGGTGATCCAACAACGCCACGGAATCAACGGGGTAAGCCGTTGGAAGGAATGTGCCCTGAGGAAAGTGTATGGCGCCCTGCCATTGCCAAGAATCGGTTCACTCCGCGCGCATTGGAAACGGCATTACCAGGTTGACCTTGACTCCATGGTTCACCCCCTCCTGTTCCGGACGTTGTGCAGTTACCTCGACCAGGGGATTTCCATGTGGAACTTCCCCATCACGCAATTGGGATTCCTGGGGTCCGTCCGTGAAATGGAGCGAAACAGCATGACCAGCTTCTTCCACACCAAGCGCGCCCGTATGCTGTTGCTGGAAAACCATTGCTCCATTCCCGAACTTCTTGATATGCTGGTGGGCGACAGTTCACTTTTCGAACACTATATCTTTGATCAGCAGTTTGCCCATCAAGGATGGTCAGGAATCGTATCAACGGTAGAAGATGTCCCTCAAACCCTGCTGGATCGTCGGGATATTTCTCTTCACGACCTGGTCGTACTGGAGTGCTTGCTTGAAATCGATGCGTTGGATCTGCATTTTGGAAACAATTGGTTACCGCTCGCTCACCGCATCACCGAACACCCCGAGCCGCTTTTTGCGCAAGTACCGGTAACAGAACTGGACGAAATCCGGGCCATCTGGCAAGAGGCTTACGAATGGTCTTACTACAACCAGGTCCTGAGCGGGATTCAAGCTTCCCAAGTCGAAGAACGACCCCGCAAGGATCAGACATTTCAGGCCATGTTTTGCATTGACGACCGGGAATGTTCCTTCCGGCGTTATGTCGAACACCTGGATCCCCATTGTGAAACGTATGGAACGCCGGGGTTCTTCAATGTTGAGTTTTTCTATCAACCCGAAAACGGAAAATTCTATACCAAACTCTGCCCATGGCCAGTTACGCCAAAGCACCTGATCAAGGAACTTGGCGGGAAATCAAAACGTGAACAGGACGTCCACTTTTCCAAGCGGACGCATTCCCTGCTCGGCGGTATGCTCATCACCCATACACTGGGGTTCTGGTCGGCGTTGAAGCTTTTCATCAATATCTTTAAGCCATCCATCGGGCCAGCCACGGCTTCTTCGTTCCGGCACATGGACAAATTTGCGCAACTCACGATTGAGAACAAGCAGCCCGGGGATACAGAAAATGGACTACAAATCGGTTTTACCGTTGAAGAGATGACCGTCCGGGCGGAGGCGCTCTTGCGCAGCGTTGGCCTGGTAGACCACTTCGCCCCCTTGGTTTACCTTGTTGGTCACGGTTCCAGCAGTGTCAACAACCCGCATTTTGCCGCCTACGACTGCGGCGCGTGTTCGGGTCGTGCCGGTTCCGTCAATTCGCGTGTGATGTGCCACATGATGAACCATCCCGCTGTTCGAAATCGGTTGTCGGACCGCGGGATTCACATACCGTCAACCACGCAATTTGTCGGGGGTCTTCACGACACGACCCGTGATGAGATAATCTTTTTTGATGAGCACGCCCTTTCTCCCCCCAATCGCGTTCTTCACGAAGGCAATCACCGCACGTTTGAGAAAGCGTTGGATTTGAATGCAAAGGAGCGGGCGCGCCGCTTTCTTTCCATCGACAACCGCATGCCTGCCGAACAGGTTCATGAAGCCGTCCGAATTCGTTCGGTATCTCTATTTGAGCCCCGGCCTGAACTCAACCATGCGACAAACGCATTGTGTATCGTCGGTCGAAGGGAATTGACTTCACACCTTTTTCTCGATCGTCGTTCGTTCATGAACTCTTTTGACTATCGGGTGGATCCGGAAGGCAAGTATCTGCTTAACATCCTGAAGGCTGCCGCACCCGTGTGCGGCGGGATCAACCTGGAGTACTTCTTTTCGAGAACGGATAACCAAAAGCTCGGTGCCGGCACCAAGCTACCGCACAATGTAATGGGTCTGTTTGGCGTCGCCAATGGAATCGACGGCGATCTCCGTCCGGGGCTACCCAGCCAGATGATCGAAGTACATGATCCGGTGCGCCTACTGATGATCGTAGAGCATTACCCGGAAGTGGTACTCAAGACGATCCAGGTTCTGCCCGAGACCTACGAATGGTTCATTAACGAATGGGTACACCTGGTGGCCATTCATCCGGAAAACCGGGAGTGCTTTGTCTTCCGAAACGGTGCCTTTGCACCACTCCCGGTTCTGCCCGACGTGGTGAAGGAAATCACTGACATTACTTCTTTGATTGAATCCACACATGACAACTTACCCGTTTACCAAATCTCCTGAGGCATGATCCACTTCCTTGAATTTTTTGTGTTGGTGCCGGTGATTGGGTTTGCCATCAGCCTGTTGATTCCGCGTGACCGTGAGCGCTTGATTTCCATTGGCGCTTACACCACGGTAGGCATCCACCTGGCGGTGGCCTCCTTGTTTGTGGCCTATTGGCTCCTGCAGCAACACCCGACGCTCAACCTCAAGGAGATCGTGTTGTACGAGACCGGCGATTACTCCTTTTTCCTGGATTTCTATTTCGATGAGATCACGGCTACCTACCTGATTGTCGGCGCCGTGCTCACCTTCCTGGTTACGCTCTATAGCCGATACTACATGCACCGCGAATCCGGCTACAAGCGGTTCTTTAACACCATCCTCTTCTTCTACGCCGGCTATATGATTGCCATATTCAGCGGGAACCTGGAAACGTTGTTTGTCGGCTGGGAGATCCTTGGAATCTCATCCTTCCTGCTGATTGCGTTTTACCGCGACCGATACCTGCCGGTGAAGAATGCCGTTAAGGTGTTCTCCATCTATCGCATTGGAGATGTCGGGTTGATACTGGCCATGTGGATGAGCCATCACCTCTGGCACGAGAACATCACCTTCCTGAAACTGTCGAATGCCAACCTCGTACATGAGCACCTCCAGGCCCATACGCTCATTGGCGTATTCATTTCCCTGATGGTCCTCCTGACGGCCGCGGCAAAATCGGCCCAACTTCCGTTCTCTTCCTGGCTGCCCCGCGCCATGGAAGGCCCCACCCCGTCTAGTGCCATCTTTTATGGCAGTCTTTCTGTGCACCTGGGCGTTTTCCTGATGCTGCGGACTTTCCCGTTCTGGCACGAACAGATGTCCGTCCGCATTCTCATTGCCACAATGGGCCTGACCACCAGCATCGTGGCCACCGGGATTGCACGGGTGCAATCATCCGTGAAGAGCCAGATCGCGTATTCTTCCATCGCGCAGATCGGCATCATCTTCGTCGAGATTGCCGCAGGGTTGGAGACCCTGGCGTTGATTCACTTTGCCGGAAATGCTTTTCTTCGCACGTATCAGTTGTTGGTCTCCCCGTCGGTGGTGAGCTACCTGATCCGGGAGCAATTCTACAATTTCCAGCCGCGGCCGATTACCATTGAGGATTCCTTCCCCCGACGCTTCGGCTATTCGATCTATATGTTGTGCCTCAAGGAATGGAACCTTGACTCCCTCATGTACCGGTACCTTTGGAACCCCCTGAAATTACTCGGGAGAAAAATGGACTTCATTTCACTGGAACGCGTAATGTGGGTAGGAATTCCAGCGTACCTGGCCGGCCTGTTTGTGGTTTACAATCGGGAAGTATTGCCGGAATCTGTTGAGTCCTATTTCCCGTATGTATTCTCGGCGATTGCATTGATCCTTGTGTTGAAGGCATTTACCGAGCGAATGCATGCACGGCTCAGCTGGGTGCTGGTGGTAATGAATCACTTCTGGATTGCCCTCGCGATTTCCTTCAACGAGCGATTCAGCTTCAGTGAAGTTCACCTGTATCTCAGCGGCGTGGCCGTGTGTGGCTTCTTGGGGCTGGAGGTACTGCGGTGGCTGAAGGCCCATGAAGGGAGCATCCACCTTGATCAATTCCACGGGCACTCGCACCGGCATCCGAAGTTTGCCCTGATATTTCTCCTTGCCTGCCTGGGTGTTTCGGGTTTTCCGATTACGCCGACGTTCATCGGGGAAGACCTGATCTTCTCACACATTCATGAAAACCAGCCCATGCTGGCTTTCATGGTTGCATTGAGCTTCA
>JAYRXB010000108.1:0-3984 GCA_041917735.1 Cyclobacteriaceae bacterium | reverse complement strand
TCCTTCCGCATAGATGGTGTCAAACGCCAGGGATGATTTGCCGCTACCACTGATGCCGGTTACAACCACCAGCCGGTTGCGGGGCAGTGAAACCGAGATGTCTTTCAGGTTGTGCTCGCGTGCACCAATGACTTCGATGCGCTGGTGTCCTGTCCGATCCGGTGTGGCTTGAGCCTGTTCTCCCTTCATATGCAATTCACATGGGCCGCATGGGCCTCCGCACTGTTTTCTTGGAAGGCAAGACTAAGGAAAAACCAGAGAAAAATTCAGGATTTAACCAGGAACTGCTCAAGCTCCTTCAGGCTCATCAGGCCCTCGTAATACGACTTCCCGAAGATCACCGCGAAAATGCCCATATCATGGAGCCGCTTGATGTCGTCAACGCCCCGTACGCCTCCGCTGGCCAGGACCTTGAGATCGGAAAACGTGGACAGTATTTCCTGGTAGAAGGCAAAATCAGGGCCCTCCATGGTGCCATCGCGGGAAATATCGGTGCACTTGGCATACTTCAATCCTCGCTCGTAGAAGAAGCGCAGGTGATCAAACAGCTGCAATTCCGACTTGGTCTGCCAACCACGGAAGGCGACCATTTTAGAGGCTGCATCCGTCACATCGGCACTCAGGGTAATTTTTTCCCTGCCAAAAGAGATGATCCAGGAAGCAAACAGTTCGGGGTTGGTCACCGCTATGCTGGATGCTGTGATGTAATCCGCGCCGTATTCATACGCGTTGGCAATGTCTCCGTCGGTGCTGATACCGCCCGTAAAGTCGATTTTGAGGTCGGTATAGTTAGCGATGCCTTCGACCACATGAAAGTTCTTGGGGCTTCCCTTTTCAGCTCCATCCAGGTCAACCAGGTGGATGACTTCAATCCCATGATCTTCAAACCGCTTGGCTAAATCCAGAGGGTTTTCGTCATAGGCTTTTTCGCTGGTCGGGTCACCCTTACGCATCTTGACCACTCTTCCCTTTCGTATAGCGATGGATGGTATTACCTGAATCATAGACCCAATCTACCTTATTTTTTCTTTCGTCTTCAACAATCCGGACGCAAAAATCACCGGAAACGTTTCCTGCCGCTCCCACAGGTTTTATTAAATTTATCCAATGAAGATTCCTGCGCTCATCCTGCTCCTGGGCATTGTCGCTTGCCCGGCACACGGGCAGACAAAAATCCGCCGGATGGCCAATAATCTCAACCATCCGGCCATCAATAACTTTTCTCCCTACATCAGCCTGGACGGGAACACGCTGGTCTACATTTCTGACATGGGCGAGGATCATGCTTTGACGATGACCTACAGCACGCGTGAAGGGGTGAACTGGAAGGACCCCGTTATGCTCCCACGCGTGGTCAACAACCGATCAAATTTCCTTCGGGGCTTCGGGCTAAGCCCGGACGGCAAGACCCTGTTTATTTCAAACCAAAAGTCCAATGGAATGGGTGGGTTTGATCTTTACTCCTGTCAACTTAAGGGAAGCCTGTGGCAAGAACCCGTCAACATGCTGCTTCCTGTCAACAGCAAGGGCCATGAAGCATGCCCTTCCGTCTCCCTCGATGGGTCTGCCTTCTATTACATGCGGTGCGAAAAGATGGACTACGAAAAGGCCGAGGGTTGCCGACTTATGGTCATGAAGAAGAAACCCAATGGTCAATGGGATACCCCCGAAGAGTTGCCGGATTATATTAACACGGGGAACTCGCAGGCGCCACGCATCATGGGCGACGGGCAGACACTCATTTTTGCCTCTGACCGATTGGTTCCCAATCGAGGGGGTATGGATTTGTACACTACTCGGCTTGAGAATGGGAAGTGGTCACAACCAAAGGCGTTGGATTTTGTCAACTCCCCGGAAGACGATCATTTCGTCAGCGCCACCTTTGCCGGCCAGTACCTGCTGAAAGAGTCCAAGGGTCAGCGCTCCAGTGAGATGGTGGAATTTCTGTTCCCTGCCGAGGTTCGCCCGGGCGGAGTCCTCCGCGTGGAAGGAACACTCACGGGGCCGCCGGATCTTTCGGCCAGTTACGTAACCGTGTTCAATCGGGACACCAAACGAAAGGCGGGGGTCCTTCAACCCGGCACGGACGGAAAATTTATCGCGTACATGAATTACGGGAGCCGATACGATTTGTCCATCGAATCCGCTAACGAGCGTTACACCTTCTTCAGCCGGGTCTTCGACTTGCGCGGAGAGAACAACCCGATGGTTGAGCGTGTTCAGGCGGTTCTTGAGCCTGCAAGCGCCGATGCGGTACTTGATCTGAATGGTGTGGAATTTGAGCCCGGGACGGCTGTGCTTTCAGCTGCATCCGCTCCTGAAATATCGAGACTGGCACGACTGATTCGTGGCAATCCGCAGCGGGCTTTTGCCTTGGAGGTAACGCTCTATGGACTTGTCGTAGACTCACTCCGCTCGAACCCGGATCTGACCGAAACAACCTACGACACGACGCGTCTCCCGATTTCCTACCCGATTGATTCCGTTACAACCGGTATCCGCGATTCGTTGGTGGTCAAGGCAAGATACCACAACGATCGCACCCAAGCCCAGGCAAGGGCTCTTGTGGAAGCACTCCAGAAAGAGGGTATTCCGCCAGGTCAACTGGCAGGCTCAGGAACGGCCCTGAAGGAAGGCAAGGTGGAGAAGCGAAGGACTGAAGTACAGGTTATTGTGCATTGAGGGCAAGGGGAACGGCTACCAGCGTCCGATCCCACATCAGCACAAGTTCCATCGAGTCATTCACCTTTTCGACGGTAATCGTAAACTGCTCGATCTCCTTGGGCGAAACCATGGTTGGTACGTCTACCAGGACTTCGATTCCCTGAGGATCCCGGGCAGCCTCTCCATTCTTCATGACGTCGATCCCCCAGGGAGGAATTGTGGTATTGAAGATTACCTGCCACTGCTCCTCCCCGGGCACAGTCCAAAGGGAATACTTTCCTTTTGCCAACTTCTTTCCGTCGAGGTACAAGTCTTGGTTGGTTTCAAAAACGGTGGCCTCGTTGGCCCCGGTTCGCCAGGTCTTGCCATAGGGTACGAGGCTACCAAAAATTGAACGGCCCTTTTTGTACGGTCGGTTGTAGGAGACGATGATCTTGAGCTCCCCGTCCTGGAACGTTACGCTGTTCTCGGGGCTGTAGGACTTCGTATTATACCACCAAAAGATGGCACCAGCCAGGAGAAGGACTACCAATAATCCTGCAAAAAGGAGAATCCGTTTCATTGACGATTGCGGGTTTAACGCGTTATACGGCTAAACAGCCGCGGGGATCAGTGTTTGCACGAATTACGAAAAGAGTCGTTATTTGGAGCAAATAATTGTGAATTATGGTAGTCTTCGGCATTGTTATTGGCCTCTTTGTATTGGCGATCCTTTCTGTTTGGATATTCCCCAATAAGGCTGTCAGCAACAACGAACACGACGTTAAGCACTGACGGCCCCATGAATGTATGCGTTTTTTGCGGGTCGAGCACCGGAACGCATACGGGGTTTGCCGACGCCGCACGTGAAACCGGCCGACTCCTGGCGCAGGGTGGCCATACCTTGATCTATGGCGGGGGCAATATTGGTCTCATGGGTATCCTTGCCGATACCATGCTTGCGCATAGAGCCAACGTCATTGGTGTAATACCCGATTTCCTGATGAACCGGGAAGTCGGACACCGGGGTCTCACGGAACTCATCCTTGTCTCATCCATGCACGAGCGCAAAAAGCGGATGGCCGACCTGGCCGATGTCTTCATCGCTTTGCCCGGTGGATGGGGCACACTGGATGAGTTGGCCGAAATACTGACCTGGCGCCAACTGGGATTGACTGACCAGCCGGTAGGCATCCTGAATGTGGCTGGGTTTTTCTCACCCTTGCTTGAGCAGATGAACCACATGACGCAAATGGGTTTCTTGCATCAGGCCAACCTCAACTACCTTCGGGTGGAAAATTCTCCTCAAGAATTGCTCACCAGCCTAGGGGTAGTTACCGT
>JAYRXB010000107.1:0-2764 GCA_041917735.1 Cyclobacteriaceae bacterium | reverse complement strand
CGGCGATCACCTGGAAAACATCTACTACGAGGGTCCACACCAACTCGAAATTAGTCCCTGGGGCATCCGGGAACCCAAACAAGGGGTTCCAACGCCTCCGGAAAAAATTGACATGGTTGTTGTTCCCCTGCTCGCCTTCGACCAACGCGGCCACCGGGTTGGATACGGGCGCGGCTACTACGATCGCTTGCTCCGCCAGGTACGCCCCCAGTGCCTGAAAGTGGGCCTTTCACTGTTTCAGCCGGTCGATGCGATTGATGATATCTCGGACTACGACGTGCCACTGGATCGGTGTGTGACGCCGGAGGGGGAGGTTGAGTTTACCTGAACCGACCAGGAAGCGTTAGCTTCACTGTCGAGTATCGGATACCGCGAACCACGTGCTTTACAGTGTAATGCAAGACTTCAAAGCAACACTGAGGGCGGAGTTCACGCTAAGTCGCTAAGCTCGCAAAGCAAGCCGCTGCTACGAAACTCGACGGGCCCGGGTCATCTCCTTTTTGCCAGGAGGGCCAGGCAGGGTTTCCACGGCAAGACCCAGTGCAGCAAGGTCGCGCTTCACCTGGCCTTTGGCACAGTAGGTAACCAGGATCCCTCCCGGAACAAGTGTGGACGTGATTTTCCGCAGAATATCGAGGGTCCACATTTCAGGCTGCTTCGATGGAGCAAAGGCATCAAAATAGATGAGGTTGAAGCTGCCTGGCAGAGCGTCCACGAGCAGGTCGCCGGTTCGCTTGAACAGGGTAAATCCGGGGCTGATCTCCGTGTGCTCATTCCAGGGTGCGCGGTGAATCGCATTGAATACTTCGGGCCGACCCAATAGGGATCCATAGTTGAGCTGTTGCCATACCGGATCCGGAAGTGGAAACTTCTCCCACGATTCATAGATGACGGACCGTCCGTGGCGCGCAGCTTCGATCTGTGTGAGCGCCGCGTTGAGTCCGGTTCCAAAACCAACCTCCAGTATCTGGACCGGTCCGGGACGCAACCACTCCAGTACCCGGAAGCCGTGATCGATAAAGACATGCGTAGACTCCTGGATTGCGCCGTGCCGCGAGTGATAAGTCTCCTGGAGCGCAGTATTCAGGATTGAATGGGAACCGTCGCCGGTGGCGATGACCTCGAGGTCGTTCATCCGATACGGGAAATAAGCACCACCGCATACGCGTTGACGCCTTCCTGGCGACCAACGTACCCCAATTTTTCGTTGGTAGTGGCCTTTATGGATACATCCATTTCATCGATGCCCATGAGTGGAGCCAGCGCTTGCCGCATGGCGGGAATATGAGGCTTCACCTTGGGTGCCTCCAATGTAAGCGAGCAGTCCACGTTTTCCACCCGCCATCCCTTGGAAGCAATCATGCGTGTGACTTCTTTCAGAAAGAACTTGCTGTCCATCCCGGCCCACCGGGGATCGGTATTGGAAAAGTGTGTCCCGATGTCGCCGAGGTTTGCCGCACCGAGTATCGCATCGCAGATCGCGTGAATGAGCACATCGGCATCGGAATGACCGGTGGCTCCCTTGGTCGCAGGAATCTTGATTCCGCCCAGCCAAAGGTCACGTCCCTCTTCGAGGGGGTGGACATCGAATCCAAAACCGACGCGAATCTTCATGGCTCCTCAGGTTAATGCTTCGTAATAGAGAACACTGGCGTTGCTCTTGTCGAGGACACCCTCCGCTACCCGCCGGATATCCTGCTTGGTGACGCGCGCAATCTGCCCGGCTTCTTCGTTAACAAAGTTGGGGTCACCGGAGAGTGCGGCAAAAGCCAGGTTCATCGCTCGATTCATTACCTCTACCTCCCCAAACTCCAATGTAGATTCAGCCTGGTTCTTGACCTTGTCCAGTTCCTTGTCTGATACTTCGGCGGACGTTACGGATGCCAGAACTTCATCGACCGCCGCTTCGGCCTCCTTGAGGGAAACGCCCTCCTGCAAGCGGCCGTTCACGACAATCAACCCCGGGTCCAGGGTGCCCATGGTGAAGCAAGACACCGAAGTAAACAACTCTTCCTCCTTCACCAGTTTCCGATGAAGGCGGCTCGAATCGCCACGACCCAGTATATCGGAAAGCAAATCAGCAGCGTAGTAATCGGCGTCAAAACGGCCAGGCATGTGAAAGGTCTTGTACAGGGCATGCGCCGGCACGCGGGCTTGAACATGCAATTCGCGTCGCGACGTTTGGCGTGGCTCATGGGGAAGTTGCCGAACAGGCTTTTTACCTGCCGGGATAGGCTCGAACCATTTCTCACTCAGCGCACGCACCTGGCTTTCCGTGACTTTGCCGGCTACCACCAGGATGGCATTGGAGGGCAAGTAATGCCGGAAGAAGAATTCACGCACATCGTCCAGTGTAGCATTCTCGATGTGGGATACTTCTTTTCCAATCGTCGCCCACTGGTACGGATGCACCTGGTAGGCCAGCGGCCGAAGTTTAAGCCACACGTCACCGTACGGCTGGTTGAGGTAACGCTGCCGGAATTCTTCAATCACCACGTTGCGCTGCACCTGAAGAACAGCCGGATCGAAGGAGAGGCTAAGCATTCGATCGCTCTCCAGCCAGAATCCGGTCTCCAGGTTAGAGGCGGGCACGGTCAGGTAGTAATTGGTTATGTCGGTATTGGTAAAGGCATTATTCTCACCACCCACGCGCTGCAGGGGTTCATCGTAGCTGGGAATATTCCGGGAGCCGCCGAACATCAGGTGCTCAAACAGGTGAGCGAACCCGGTCTTGTCCGGACGTTCATCGCGCGACCCGACATCG
>JAYRXB010000106.1:0-3259 GCA_041917735.1 Cyclobacteriaceae bacterium | reverse complement strand
ATGATCAGTGAAGACACTCCGGCCTGAACATTGAATCCTTTTGGCAGGGTATATTTCCCGGTATAGTTGAACATTGGCGCCACTACGGCGTCCAGCGTCCAGTCTTTGGGCGGAACTACGTATTGAAGGTAGATAGCATGACTGTACTTCCAGGGTGCCTGTTGCTGGGGTAGCAGGAAGCTCCTTTCCCTGATGTCGAACCGGGTCGTATCCTGCGCCTGAGCGCCGTGGAAGGACCAGGAGACGAGCAAAAGGAGCCCGAAGCGGATCCAACGACCCGTAGTAGTTCCGTGAAGAATCATCGTTTATGGTATTTTCGTTTTCCGAGCAACCCATTACGAAGGTAGAAAGAGGGCTTAATTTTTCAAGTCCGTATGGAACCTGCCAGGGCAATCTTCTGTTAGCAATTTGTTTACCACCATGAAGAATACCTACCAAATCAACGGCATGACCTGTGAGGGTTGCGCCAATACAGTCAAGAAGCTGTTAACCAAAGTGGCCGGAGTAAAGGACGCGAGTGTGTCCTTAAAGGAAAATACCGCCGAAGTTACGCACGATAATGTGCCGCTAAGCGCACTGAAGATTGCCCTTCGGGGCTTCCCTTACGAGATTGTTGAACGGGCGTAGGTGCGCGGCCATACCCTGAGCGGGATTACTTCCCGTAGATCTGGTTGAGAATCCCGGCCAGCCGTACGCCAGCTTGCAGCATGCGTTGCTTGGCGTAGCCAAAATTCCGGTAAGAATACGCATAGCCCAGGTTACCATTACCAATGTCATACACCTGCGGGCGGAACGTCATGGATTCGTGGGCCCAGTCGCGTACGGACGCTGCCTGCCATTTCTTTGCTGTGGCCTTGTCGGGTCTCCCGAATGACGCGGCCAGCTCCGTGTAACTCAACCGGGTATCGTCAATCATCTCGCTGTCCCAAACCCGGTGCAGGTTAGACTCGTTTCGGAACCATTTGACCTTGACGTCATTGCCACCACGGTCGCCCGGTCTGCCAACGTGAAGGGGTTGGTGAATATCTCCGACGAGGTGAATCAACATCTTCAATGTCTCCTGCTCCTGCTTCCGCGTTAGCTTCTTGCTTTTGAGGTCTGCTATGAATTTCTCGATCATGGCCACCACCTTGCCATCGGGATTGGAGGCGACGTCTTCATACTTCTTTCCGTCCGGGATGGTCGTATAGTGCCAGGTGATGGCATAATCATAGGTAGAATCGGACCTGATTTCATCCATCCAGGTGCTTGCCATGGCCAGCGACTCCTGGTCCAGGATCAGGGCTATTCGCTTGCGGGCCTTTGCCGTCAGGTATTCGTCAGCCACCAATCCGGTGGCACGATGGCCGGTGGCTCCCCATCCGAAAGCCTCTGCCGACATCACTACAAACAGGATAACAACCAGGTTTCTCATAAGTTGCAATTCGGTCGCAAAATAGTGTTTTCCACGCTCGGATGCTGCCCGAAAGGCACCGGCATATGTCATTGGATGGTCTGGGGCACAGCCACTATCTTTGACTACGCCCATGAAACTCTCCGCCATACGCGTTGCTAACCAGCTGGACCTGAAGGGCATCAAAGCCTTCCTCGACCTAAAGCCCCTGGCCGATTCATCGTCGGAGTTGTTCTATTCCCTGGCACCCGACAAATACCAATACTTCTTCAACTACGGTGTCATTGTGTTTACCGGGTACTCCGAAGAAGAAATCAAGATTGCCGTTAAGTCGATTCAACCGTATCAGAAAAGCTCCAGCGACTGGATCCGTGATGATCACGATATCACCGTTCGGGAAGGTGCGACCATCGAGTTCCTGTTCGATCAGGTGATTGTTGACCACATTGACGAAAAGGTGATCCGCATCGGGATGTTCAACCTGGCCCAGTCGGTGGCCCTGGATCACTACCACCACACATCCGAGCACCTGTTGACCGAGATTCGCTCGTTCACCAATCACCTGGCGGCCACCGGCAAACTGAAAATCAGCCGGCGCAACATGATGAAGTTCATCGGTCGTGCGCTGAACACGCAGAATGACATTGCCGACAACATCTACATTTTCGATGCTCCCGACCTGGTGTGGGATAACGAGTACCTCGACAATCTTCACAAGGGGCTGATGAAACACTATGATCTGCGCGTGCGCTTTAGCGAAGTGGAATATACGCTGCGCATCATCGAAGACAACCTCCACATGTTCCGTGAAATTTACTCCCAGCGCGAAAGCAGCCTGCTCGAGTGGATCATTATCACGCTCATTCTCGTCGAGGTCGTCGATCTCTTTCTCTCCAAATTGCTCTGAGCATGTCCAACCACAAGGCCCTATTCCTCGACTTTGACATCAAGGCGCAGCCCGACGAAGTGACGTGCGGCCCCACATGCCTTCACGCCTTGTACAACTATTACGGCGACGTCATCGGTCTGAAGCAAGTCATCCAGGAAGTCAAGCAACTCAAGAATGGCGGAACACTTGCCGTGATGATGGGTAACCATGCGCTGAAGCGGGGCTACAAGGCGACCATCTACACCTATAACCTGCACGTGATGGACCCGACCTGGGCGAAGCTTCCCACCAAACGCGTGATTGAGAACCTGGGGCGGCAAATGCGGTACAAGCGCAAGCGGCGGAAACTGGTAGTTGCCTGCAAGGCTTATATCAACTTCCTGAAGTCGGGTGGCCGGCTGGAATATGCCGAACTGGATGAGCACCTCATCAAAGGTTACCTGAAAAAATCGATCCCGATGATTGCCGGGCTGAGCGCCACCTACTTGTACGGAACACCCCGGGAAATACCGGCCACCAACAAGTACGACAGCATCCGGGGCGAGCCGGTGGGTCACTTTGCCATCATCAACGGGTATGAAGGGGACGGTGGCAGGGTCTTCCTGGCCGACCCCATGAACCCCAACCCCCTCAAATCACAATACTACAGTGTCTCCTTCGACCGGCTGCTGAACAGCATCATGTTGGGGATTGTCACCTACGATGCTAACTTACTGATCATCGAGCCGAAGTAACCCCCCTCCTGCCGTCGCACGTCACGTGCTCCCCCATGCTAAAGCTGATTGTTGTAGACAAGCCCAAACACTGGAACCTGCGGCTGGATGACGTCGAGGTGATTACGCCTGCACAATACATCACCCAGGAGGCCTACCAGTCCGGGAAGAACCTGAAGATCCTCAATCTCTGCAGGTCCTATCAATACCAAAGCGAGGGATACTACGTATCGCTCCTTGCGGAGGCACGGGGTCACAAGGTTT
>JAYRXB010000105.1:0-7480 GCA_041917735.1 Cyclobacteriaceae bacterium | reverse complement strand
CGCCCTCGTCGTCACGCACGGCCATATCGACCATGTCCTTGGCAACTATTTTGTCAAGAAGGAGTACGGCGTTTCCCTTTGGATCCATAACGTGGAAGAGCCCGTGTTACGTGCGGTCAAGAGCTATGCACCAAACTACGGGTTCAACCGGTACCAGGAAGCCTTGCCCGACCATTTCCTCCAGGAGGGAACAAACGTTCAGGTGGGTAACACATCCCTGAACGTGCTGTTTCTTCCCGGGCATTCACCCGGCCATGTCGGATTCTATTCGCCGGCAGACAAGTTGTTGATCGCAGGCGATGTACTGTTCTATCGATCGGTTGGCCGTACCGACTTGCCGGGAGGCAACATGGAGACTTTGCTCTCCAGCATACATCACAAGCTCTTCACCCTGCCCGAAAATATCGTCGTGTATCCGGGTCACGGGCCAACAACTACGCTGGGTGAAGAAAAAGTTGCAAATCCATTCTGTGCCCTTCCTGTTGGATGAATATTCTTCGTCATCTTCCCAATGCCCTTACCAGCCTCAACCTGTTGTCCGGTTGCCTAGGTATTGTTACCGTATCGCAAGGCTCCGCGCGCGACGCGGTCTGGTATGTCATCGTCGCCTGCGTCTTTGACTTTTTTGACGGCTTTGCGGCGCGGGCAATGAAGGTGTCGTCGTCCATCGGAAAGGAACTCGACTCGCTGGCCGATATGGTCAGTTTCGGTGTACTTCCCTCGCTGGTGATGTACCGGATGATTGACACACAATCGTCCAGTGATGTCCTGCCCTATGTGGCTTTCAGCCTGGCCATCTTTTCCGCCTTGCGCCTGGCCAAGTTCAATATTGATGAAACACAGCATGAGCATTTCATCGGGCTGCCTACACCCGCCAATGCCTTGTTCATCACCTCGTTGGTATACCTGGCTTCTCCGTTCGACATCGCCATCTCGCAGGATTTCGCCTTGGTGGCAATAACTGCCGCGTTTTCTTTTCTCCTAGTGGCACCGCTTGAGCTATTTGCGCTCAAGTTCAAATCTTACGCCTGGGCCGGGAATGAACTGAAATTTACCTTTGTGGCTTTTGCCGTATTACTGTTGGCGATTTGGCAGCTCGCTGCCATGCCGTTCGTCATACTAACCTACGTGGCGGTTTCGTTATTGAAATCCTGGACCAGATTCTAAGTACGTGCGGACCCTTCTGACGCTGCTGTTGGCTTTCCTGACGGGGACCCTTTGGTGCCAGCCTTCCGTTCTGTCGCAGCCTGGCCACTCCTGGCACAAATTCAGCGTTACTTCCGATGCCGTCTACCGGATAGACTATGCCGCCCTGCAAAGCATTGGCTTTAACCCGGGAAGCCAGGACCCCAGGAAAATTCAGCTCTTCGGAAGTCACCTGGAGGGAATGCTGCCCCAGCCGAACACCCCGCGCAACGGCGACCTCATGGAAATTCCCATCCAGGTTGTTGATGGCAACGATGGGAAACTTAACCCCGGAGATTACCTGCTCTTCTTCGGCAAAGGTCCCGACCGCAACGGCATTGACCCGTCCACCGGGAAGGCCTTTTACGAAGATCATCTCTACGATGACAAGAACTACTATTTTCTAACGGGAAATGTAGCCAACGGGCTTCGCCTCCCGGTCGTCCCTGACCAGGGCGGGTCGCATCCGGTCATACGTGAGTACGACGATATTGGGTACTATGAAAGTGAGCTGACCAACGAACTTCATTCCGGGCGTAAGTGGTACGGCGAGCGCTTTGGCACCACCTTGGAGTACACCATACGGTTTGACCAGGGTAATGTGATCGATGGATCGGTCGTTGAACTCCGGACCAGCGTGATGGGCCGCTCGTACGATCCGGCATCCTTCCAGATCTTCATCAACAACAACCCGGTAGCCAACCAACTGGTTCCGGCCATTCCCAATGTAGACTATGGAGTCATTGGGGAGGAAGTACAGCAAGACATTCTCGTCAATGCCAATTCCGTCGGAGCAATCGGACGCGCCAACCAGGACATCAAGGTACGATTCACCAAGGGCACATCTACCCTCTCCATCGGCTACCTCGACTACCTCTTGCTGCACACCAAGCGATCCCTGAGCCTCACCTCCGACCAGATGGTTTTCCGCTCTGTGAAGAGCCTGGAGCAATCCGTTTCGCGGTATGCAATCGCTAACGGCACGCCCGATGCGGTGGTCTGGGATGTCACCAACTACACGCAGGCGGTGATCTATGATTGCTCCTTCCTGAATGGCTCGTCTGAATTTACAGCTCCCTCCGGTGACCTCCGGACCTATGTAGCGCTTTCCAACCGTTCTTTTCCTGCGCCGGATTATGTTGGCAAGGTTCCCGCACAAAATCTCCGTGGAGTTGGCGCAACGAATTTGCTGGTGATTACCGCCCCGGAATTCCAGACTGAAGCCGAGCGATTTGCTGCCTATCGAGAGGCGCACAGCGGAATCGCCGTAACGGTAGTGACCACGACACAGGTCTATCATGAGTTCTCGGGTGGTAAGCAGGACGTCACAGCACTCCGCGACTACATCAAGCACCTTTACGATCAGGGCGTTGGTCTTGAGAACGTACTTCTCTTTGGCCGCGGGTCCTACGACTACAAAAACAGTCTTTCCTTCAACAAGAACTTTGTTCCAATCTACCAGTCGAGAAACTCCCTGGACCCGCTTAAGACCTTCGCATCCGACGATTATCTCGGCTTCCTGGAAAACAGTGAGGGCAATTGGGGCGAGAATCCCGCTGAGCAACACACCCTGGAAATCGGCGTAGGGCGTATTCCTGTCAAGAAGCTTGAAGAAGCGGCTATTTGGGTGGATAAAGTTGTTGCCTACGAATCCGGAAATCCTGGCCCTTGGCGAAAGCGTGTACTCTTCACGGCAGATGACGGAGATTTCAATTTGCATCAAAGCCAGGCCGAGCAGCTATCCTCAACCCTGGCAACCGCGCATCCGGAGATCGATGTGCGAAAAACGTACCTCGACGCTTACGCGCAGGGTACGACGTCGAGCGGTCCTGTTTCCAAGCCAGCCCGCGATGCTCTGACGAAGGCTGTGAACGAAGGTGTTGGAATCATCAACTTTACCGGTCACGGGAGTGAGCTGCAGTGGATGCAGGAACGCGTTCTTGACCAGGCATCCTTCGACGAATGGAAGCCCGGGGTCCGGTTTCCGTTCCTGGTCACTGCCACCTGTGAGTTTGGCCGCAACGATGATCCTGGGCTAATTTCCACGGCTGAACTGGGAATCTTCCGCAAGAACTCGGGAGCCATCGGGCTAGTAACCACCTCTCGTCCGGTCTACTCGAGCACCAACTTTACCCTGAACAACGCTTTCTACCAGAGCCTTTTCACCCGAGACGATGGCAGGATTCAAACCTGGGGGCAGGTCTTTCGGCTGACCAAGAACAGCAGCATGAGTGGCGTCAGCAACCGCAACTTCATCCTCCTAGGAGATCCTTCGATGCTCCCTCCCATTGGTTCGGGAGAAATTGTTTTTGATGAAGTGGCCAATCTCACCTCCGGTTCGGACACGCTGAAAGCACTGAGCATGGTACGGGTACGCGGCTCCGTTCGAACTCAAGGTGCCGTAGACACCGATTTCCACGGCAAAGCCACCATCACGCTCTATGATACCTTGAATTCCTATTCAACCTTGGGCAATGAAAACCCGCCATTCACTTACCGCCTTCAGGATAACACGCTTTTCAATGGTCAGGCAACGGTGGAATCCGGTCAATTTGAGATCAGCTTTCTATTGCCGCAGGGAATTGATCCGAAAGTAGACAAAGGCATTATCTCCGCCTATGCATACAGTCAAGCCGGCGATGAAGCGCTGGGTGCAAAGATTAGTATACCCGTGGGCGACAAGGAAGACAATCCAGGCGGTGAAAACAAGGGACCCCGCATTGACCTCTTCATGGGCGATACCACCTTCATCAACGGAGGAACAATCGGCACCAACAGCCGCATTGTTGCCCTCCTGGAAGATGAAAGCGGTATCGACGTCTCCTCATACAATCCACAAAATGATCTGATGGCTGTACTGGACGACACCCTGACGTTCCGGTTGAATAACTACTACACGGCAGCCGTTGATACCTACACCCGGGGCAAAGTCGACTATCCGGTTGAGGGATTGAAGGCCGGCGTACACACACTTACCCTGTATGCTACCGACTCCTATGGTAACACTTCCTTTACCACGTTGTCCTTTGTTGTTACCGATGCTTCCGGGATTCAAATTGAGCAGTGGCTGAACTACCCCAATCCGTTCACATCGTCCACGGTCTTTCATTTCAAGCACAATCGCCCTGGCGAAGACCTGGAGGCCGTGGTGACCATCTTTGACCGGATGGGTAAGCCGGTTATGACAAACACTTACCAAATAGGGGCCAGTACGTATAAAGTGGACTTGCCCCCCTGGGATGGCACCTCGCCGGACGGCAACAAATTGGCCGGGGGCCTATACCTGATGAAGCTTACCGTGCGTTCTCTCCTGGATGGGACGAAAAACGAACGAATAGGAAAGGTTATTTTGGTCAATTGATTATCTTTAGCTCTTAGAAGTTGATTATGAACAAGTTAGCGTTGGCTTTGATTGCTCTTCTTTATGCCTCCTCAGCCCGTGGTCAGACGTTGTTGGGGCAAGACAGCACAAATCGAGTGATCACCACGGCCGTCCCCTTTCTCGGAATCACCCCTGACGCCAGGGCTGCAGCCCTTGGCGACGCCGGGGTTGCCAGCAGCCCGGATGCGAATTCAGCCTATTGGAACTCCGCGAAGCTTGTGTTTATCGACAAAGACTATGGTTTTTCGGCCTCGTATACCCCCTGGCTCGGCAAGATCATCAACGACATGTACATCTTCTACCTGAGCGGCTATTACAGAATTGATCGTCGTCAGGTCGTGGCCATGTCCATGAAGTATTTTGATCTGGGTGAGATACAGTTTAACCAGGGCCCGGATCCGGCCGACCAACTTGGACGTTACAATCCCCGCGAGGTAGCACTGGATGTCACGTACTCGCGGTTACTCACAGAGCACATTAGTATCGGTGGATCACTCCGGTACATCTATTCGAATTTGACGGGGCAGCTGCAAGGGCCGAACGTAGATGCCAGTCCCGCTCACTCGGTAGCCGTGGATATGGGTTTCTATTACACCAAGCCTTACACCTGGAAGAATTCCAGTCTCTCTCTTGGCGCCACGATCACCAATCTCGGTGGAAAGATTTCTTATTCCGATCAGAACAATTCAGACTTCCTTCCTACGAATCTTCGCATTGGTGGCGCCTACAAACTGGAAGTAGGCCCGATGAATACATTCACTTTCCTCCTTGACTTCAACAAACTTATGGTTCCTTCCGTGAAGGAATCACCACCTCCTTCGATGCTTTCTGGCGTATTGGGTTCATTCTCCGATGCTCCTGGCGGCTTCAGCGAGGAAATGCGCGAGATCACAACCTCTTTTGGTGTTGAATACTGGTACAACGACACTTTCGCAGGAAGGCTTGGTTACTTCTATGAGGCGAAAGACAAAGGCGATCGCAAGTACCTTACGTTCGGCGTCGGCGCTAAGGTGGATAAATTCGGTCTAGACGTTGCGTATTTGGTTCCCACCAACAAACGTGAAAACGCATTGGCTGAAACCCTTCGTTTCACGGCCTATATGCTGTTCATGAAGAAAGTAAAAGAAGAGGCAGCCACCGATCAATGATTCTGGACCGAACGCAGGCTCCGCCATTCTCGCTATCGACGGATTACTCGCTGTTACAGCCTGAAATCGTAACGCTTTCCAAGGGCCAATCCCTCTACACCTTCAACGGTCTTCAGCAAGAAGCGATAAAGCTTGACCTGATCTTCCGGGCGGGTAAATGGTATGAACCTGCCAGTGGAGTAAGTCATTTCACCGCCCACATGCTTCGCCGGGGGACCACAAAACGCTCCGCGGCTGCGATCGCCGAAGGTTTCGAAAGGCTGGGCGCCCATCTTGAAGTAACTGCCGGGTTTGACACCATCACGGTTTCGCTCTATGTCCTGCACAAAAACCTGGATGAAGCTGCCTGCCTGTTGATGGAGGTCCTTTCCGTGCCTACGTTCCCCGACGAAGAATTGCGTCTTGAAAAGGAGATTTTTGTTCAGAACCTTAAGGTGAACAACGAGAAGACAAGCGTGCTTGCCTCCCGCGAGATTCGCAAGACGCTTTTTGGGCCACATCATCCGTATGGAAATTCAACAGAGGAGGCCGATGTAACCGCCATTACCACCGAATCCCTTCGTCGATATTTCCAATCGCACCTTCATCTTCATTCCGCTTACCTGGTCGGTCCAGTAAATGATGCGGATTTAGATCGGTTAGAGCGCATATTCGATTTTCCCGCCGCTACGGAACTTTCCCAGCAAACACCGGAGTTAATTTCCGGGCATTCCCATGCGGTCCTCAAGCCCGGCAGTGTCCAGGCCTCCATCCGGTTAGGCAAACTGTGCATCCGCAAGCAGGACACGAAGGAGTACTACGCGGCGGTCATGGCAAACCATGTCTTGGGCGGCTTTTTTGGCTCCCGGTTGATGAAAAACATCCGTGAGGAAAAAGGCCTGACCTACGGAATCTACTCCGTGATGCAACATCATCAGCATGGCAGCTACTGGGTGGTCAGTGCGGAAGTGAACCAGCACAATACGGACCAGGCGATTGAAGAAATCCGCAAAGAAATAGTCAGGCTACAGCAGGAACCTGTTTCGCCGGATGAACTGGTGGTTGCGCGCAACTACTTCATTGGCAGCTGGCAATCAGACAACGCAACGCTATTTGCAGTGGCAGAGAAAATCCGGAACATCCGGGAGTTTAATCTTCCGGCAGACTACTACAATCGCATGTTCAGTTACCTCACCACCATGACCCCGAAGGATCTCCAAGAAGCGATGCGCAGTCAATTTCTGCCCCAGGACTTACTGGAGATCAGGGTCGGTTGAATTAGTACCTCCTTGTAAAATGCAAAAGGGGCAATCCTTGTGCATTTTACATTTCATGTTTTTCATTTTTCGGTTCCAGCTCGGAAGTCGATGGTCGATCGTCCATGGACCCTGGCAATACAACCATCGTCTATCGTCTATCGTCCATGGACTATGGGCCTGTCGCACGTTGACGGGGAAAATGCAAAACATGGAGTGTAAAGGAGCCCTCCTTTTACATTCTGCATTTAGCTTTTTCCATTTTTTGCGGTTCCCGGAGTAGTCGATGGTCGATCGTCCATGGACCCTGGCAATACAACCATCGTCTATCGTCTATCGACTATCGTCCATGGACTATAGACACCTTCCCGCAGGGCACAAAAAGAAAAACCCCGACAAGTTTCCTTATCGGGGTTCTCTATAAAGTCCCGCCGGCGCGAGACGCTTCTGCGGGCGAGGCAGGCGACCACTTTCACAGTCGATGGTCGATCGTCCATGGACCCTGGCAATACAACCATCGTCTATCGTCT
>JAYRXB010000104.1:0-2294 GCA_041917735.1 Cyclobacteriaceae bacterium | reverse complement strand
TGCGGCGAGCAGCGGCCAGCCCGCGCCTGATCTGTTCCAGTTCCGCGGTGCGTGCCATCACCACCGCACGACTGGTCGCCGAGGAGTTGGGCTACCCGGTTGCCTCCATCCAGCAGGAGAAGAAACTGTACCATGCAGGCCCGGAGGAAATCCTGGCCTTTCTCCGGTCCATCCCATCGCATGTCGAATCGGTAATGCTGGTGGGGCACAACCCCGGGTTTACCGAATTTGCCAACGACTTGCTCAACGAAGAGATCGATAACCTGCCTACCGCCGGCGTGATTGGCGCAAAGCTTGCCATCGATGCCTGGAAAGATGCCAGCTGGGGATGTGGCAAGATGTTCTTGTACGAATACCCAAAGAAAGACCAGTAACTACTGGGTGCTCTTCCTGCCCCATGGCGGAAGTAGCTCCCATACGCTGTGCTTCAGGAATCCCCATTCCGCAAACCGCCAGCCAAACAGGATCCGCGTCGTTGTGGTGATGCTGGTGAAGCGGATGTCGTCGATGACCACATTCCGTGCCTGGCTGGAAACGGTGAGTCCCGTAAAGAACTTGTCGGTACTGTACCCAAAGGCAATGCGTGCATCGAGGTAACTGTTTACGCGGGTATTGGTGTGCTGCACCCCGATGTCGTCGGTGTACCGAAAATCCTGTACGGCCGGGCCTAAGGCGAACAAGAGACTCAGGAAATAGTTCTTCTTAATGATGAAATTGTGGGCATAGCCCGGTGCCACGGCATAGGTGCGGTAGTCCAGCGATGTAAACGATCGCTGCTGACCGAGCAAGGCCGAATAGGCCGGATTGAGGATGGCGCTGTCGCCGTCAATCTCGAAGAGGTTAAAACTCCCGCTGAGCAGAAATCCGCCGCTGCTCTTCAGCTGTCGATCAGCAAACGTGAAGGACGACCGAAGCGAAAACTTGCGGGGGTTGAAGGTGTAGACCCCATTGATTCCCAGGTTCTCGGACACCACATCCGGTCGCTGCGGATACGGCATCCCGGTGGGCACGGGCGGGTCCGGGTTGGAAAGGTAGAAGCCTTTGTACCGCTGGTACACAATATCACCACCCCATCGGCGACTGAGAATATTCAACTGGAGGTCGGTGGACCGTGTGGCGCCGTAGACGTTGGTTCGGTCTTCCGCCACGGGCAGCGGGAATACGAACTCCAGCCCGAGGTCAAACAGGTATACACCCAACCCCAGGCCGTACGCGTTGTTTGGTTTGAATTCCACCGACTTGCCGCCGGCGCCTGATTCCTGAAGCCGGAATGACAGCTGACGTTGCTTGATGACGGGCCAGACAAAAAACTTATCCCGGTACGATTGGATGTAGGTGCTGTCGAAACGTTGCGCCGTAGCCGGTGAAGCCATCACCATACCCCACAGCAGGATGCCGGCACACCACGTTCTCATGACTACAAGATGTACTCGCTCAGGTCGCGATTTTTTGACAGGCCTTTCATGCGATCCTGAACCAGGTCACGTGTCACTTCAATGACCGCACCCGGGGCAATCTTATCCGGCACATCAAAGAGAAATTCATTCAATAACCGGCTGATCACCGTCTGAAGGCGGCGTGCGCCGATATTCTCAACCTCCGCATTGATATCAAATGCCGTCTGCGCAATGGCTTCCAGCGCATCGTCGGTGAACCGCAAGGTGACTCCTTCGGCACCAAACATCGCTTCATACTGCCGGGTGAGGGCATTGCGTGGCTCCCGCAGTATACGCACGAAATCCTCCTGGGTAAGGCTGCTCAATTCCACACGGATGGGAAAACGTCCCTGCAATTCCGGGATGAGGTCGGATGGTTTGGATACATGGAATGCTCCCGCTGCGATAAAGAGAACATGATCGGTTTTAAGTACGCCGTGCTTGGTATTCACGGTGCTGCCCTCCACAATCGGCAGCAAGTCGCGCTGAACCCCTTCGCGGCTTACATCCGGGCCGCTGCCCTTGGCGTTGCCAGAAGCTATTTTATCAATCTCATCGATGAAAATGATGCCGGTCTGCTCCGCTTTTCGCAAGGCCTCTTCCTTCACTTCGTCCATATCGATAAGCCGGGCAGCCTCCTCTTCGAGCAGTAACTTGCGGGCCTCACCGATGCTCACCTTGCGCTTCTTCGGTTTCTTGGGCATCATGCCGCTGATCATATCCTGCAGGTTCATCATCGACACTTCGTCGATCATGCCGGCGCCAATCATGCCTACGTTGCCACCCCCGCCGCCTTGGCGGAGCTGAATTTCAATCTTCCGGTCATCCAGTTCGCCGCGACGGATCTTCTCACGGAAG
>JAYRXB010000103.1:0-3335 GCA_041917735.1 Cyclobacteriaceae bacterium | reverse complement strand
TTGCGCTGGTGCTCACCGACAAAACGGTCTCCGCACCGGCACGCGTTATTCTTCCCCACGGGAAGCTGTTGGAAAAGCCTTACTACGCCGCCTATAAAAATGCAATCCGCTATCAACTCGAGGACACGGTTTCCTATCAGCGGTATTGGGCTCCGCTTGATCGTGTGATCGGAGCCAGAAAGAAAGTCTACCTGTCTCTCGACGGCGTGTATCACCAAATCAGCCTCAACGCATTACGCATGCCCGACGGTGCGTACCTCGCCGATCAGAAGAGCCTTACCCTCCTTTCCAACACGAAGGACATTCTCGCTCTCAAGAACAGGAAGCCCCCCAAGCGACGCAGCCTTCATGCTTCCCTTTTCGGCTTTCCGAAATTCTACCTGGGCGGCGATGATGCGGGAAAGTCAGGGAGTGATCGCAGCGGCATCTATCCGTTGGCGGGTACACGACTGGAAATCGATTCGGTAGCCGCACTGCTGGGCGAGCGTCATATCCGAACCGATGTGTTTGTCAGCGATGGCGCCACGGAGGCGGCCCTGAAGCGGCTGCGGCAGCCTACGCTCGTGCATGTGGCGACACACGGATTTTTCGTGGAGGAAGGGAAACCCTCTTCGTTCAGGCTGACTGGCGTGAATGAAGACAACCCACTGAACCGGTCGGGTTTGCTGCTCGCCGGAGCGACCGACTACGTGCTCAACCAGGAATTCAACAATCAGGAGAATGGCATCCTGACCGCCTACGAGGTGTCGAACCTGAGCCTGGAGTCTGCTGAACTGGTTGCCTTGAGTGCCTGCGAAACAGGAAAAGGCGTTGTTCAAAATGGCGAAGGGGTATACGGATTGCAGCGCGCGTTTCAATCAGCCGGTGCAAACTCTATCCTGCTAAGCTTGTGGAAAGTGGACGACGATGCTACACGCCAGCTCATGACAAAGTTCTACGAGAACTGGCTGCAGGGCCACACCAAGGCCGAGGCGCTGCGGCGCGCGCAAGTGGCCATCAAGGCCCGCTATCCCCATCCGTACTATTGGGCCGCCTTTGTGCTGATGGAAAACTAGCCGCCTGTATAAGAGGAGGCTATCCTTCGGCGCATTCTGCTATATTTGATTACCACCAAATTCAACATCCATGAGACCTTACTACACCGTGCGCGTTGCACTGAGCGTTCTTGCCGTTGTGGCCTGGACGATGGCCCTCGGCCAAACATTGAAAAGCGAGGAGATCAGCGACCTCAAGTTCAGACACATCGGACCGATTGGAAACCGGGCCACCTGCGTAGCGGGCATCCCCGGCAATGACCAGGTATACATCGTCGGGGCCGCTACCGGCGGCGTTTGGAAAACCACCGATGGCGGGATCAGCTGGCGACCAGTCTTTGACAAGGAAAATGTGCATGCGATCGGGGCGGTGGCGATTGCCCCATCGGACCCGCGTGTGGTCTACGTCGGCACCGGCGAAAGCTCTATCCGTTCCAACATATCGATTGGTAATGGAATCTATAAATCAACGGATGGCGGTGAAACCTGGTCCATGGTGGGTATTGAGAATTCGGGCCGCGTAAGCCGCATTCTCATTCATCCGTCCAATCCCGACGTAGCATGGGTCGGCGCGCTCGGCCATGCGTATGCTCCGCAGAAGGAGCGTGGACTGTATAAGACCGTGGACGGAGGCAAGACCTGGAAGCAGGTGTTATTCGTAGATGAAAATACTGGTGTTTCCGATATGGTTATCGACCCAACCAACCCCCGCATCCTCTTCGCCGGACTCTGGCAGCTTTCCCTTAAGACATGGAACCGTACCAGCGGCGGCCCCGGGAGTGGACTCTATATGTCGAAGGATGGCGGCGACACCTGGACACGCCTCAAGGGCGCTGGCCTGCCGGAAGGTGCCGTGGGAAAAATCGCGCTCAGCATGACACCGGCCGCTCCTGACCGCGTGTATGCCCTCATTGAAACCGGCGACGGCGTCGAAAAGATTGGCGACAAGGGCGAGACCGGTGAACTCTGGCGCTCCGATGACAAAGGAAAATCGTGGCGGATGATCAACGCAAACCGAAACCTCACCGGGCGCCAGGCCTACTACACCCGTGTGACCGCTTCACCCGACCAGATCAATGACGTCTATTTCATCTCGTCAACATTCTTTACCAGCATCGATGGTGGTCGCTCCATCGAACCGATCATGGACTTCTTCGGTCAGCCCAACTGGGACCACCACGAGATGTGGATTGACCCGGCCAACGGAAACCGCATGGCCGTTGCTGGCATGGCGGCATCTCGATATCAAAGAACCGCGCCAAGACCTGGCATCGCACCTTTCTTCCGATCGCACAGCTTTATCACGTGACAGTCGACAATGCCATTCCCTATAACGTATTGACCAATCGGCAGGATGGACCTTCGATGCGTGGGCCCAGCCGCAGCAACATGGGCGGATTCTTCAGCCTGGGCATCTCTACCGGCTTGTGGCACGATGTCGGCGGTGGTGAAAGTGGCTTCGCGACGCCCGACCCGAAAGATCCAAACATCGTTTGGTCAAGCGCCTCCGGCACCGGAGCGGTGGGCGGTGTGGTAGTTCGGTATAACGAGAAGTACCGCCAGTACCGCCAGGTCGAGGTGTGGCCCGAATACACTGCTGGTCACCCCGCCAGCGAAGTGAAGTACCGCTTCCAGTGGACTTTCCCGGTGCTCATCAGCCCGCACAATAACAACACCGTATATGTCACCAGCCAGTTTGTGCACCGCACGACCAACGGCGGTCAGACCTGGGAAGTGATCAGCCCGGACCTCACCCTCAACGACAAGAGCAAGCAAGGCCTTTCAGGCGGATTGACCCCCGACAACATTGGTGTAGAGTATGCCAACGTGATCTATGCTTTTGAAGAATCACCGGTCAAGCAGGGCGTCTTCTGGGCAGGTACCAACGACGGACTGGTGCAGGTAAGCCAGGATGGCGGCAAGTCATGGGCCAACGTGACGAAGAACATCCTGGAAATGCCCCCGCTGGGAACGGTGCGGAACATCGAAGCATCAAGATGGAGCGAAGGCAAAGCCTACATCACCGTAGACTTTCATGAAGTCGGCAACTTCCAGCCGTACGTATATCGCACTACCGACTTTGGAAAGACCTGGAAGAAGATTACCAAGGGAATCCAGGGAGGTAACTTGAACTACTGCCGCAACATCAAGGAGGACCCGATTCGGAAAGGATTGTTGTACCTGGGCACCGAGAGCACGCTGTATGTTTCATTTGACGACGGTGAAAACTGGCAGGTGTTCATGGCAAACCTCCCGCATTCGCCCATGTATTGGCTGGAAGTGCAAGAGCACTTTAATGAC
>JAYRXB010000102.1:0-15507 GCA_041917735.1 Cyclobacteriaceae bacterium | reverse complement strand
GTCAGGCCGGTGCACACCTCCCGGTAAGTGGGATTCTTGACGGTGCCGCCAGAATACCCGGATTCAACCTTGGAAACGCCTTTGACGGCAAGAAATACGGCTTCGGTACACCAGAAGCAACCGTTGCCAAATGTGGCCAATTCTTCAGACTTCATCACCTTGGGATTGGTTTTGCCTTGCCCGTAAACCGTGGCTGTCACCAGGGCAAGGCCAAAAAGCAGGGACATCTTCATGAGTGTTCTAACAGGTATGGAGGCAAAATGGTTTGCCGGCGTGATCAATATTGGCTGTAGAAATTCTTGAGTGTCCTTTCCAGATTCGCTTCGAGGTTGCGCATGGCCTGATTGTACAGGTCGCGATCATTTGGCGAAGTTTCGCGCAGTTTGGTAAGATTTACCTGGCTCGACGACAAGGCACGCACATCACCGGTATATACGGCCCATTCGGCCTGCCAGGAGGAGCGACCTTCTACGGTTTCGTTGCGCAGCACACCTTGGGAAGCCACATCGGTGATGGTGAGGATCGACGCCCCGCGGGCTGATTTTGTCTTCCGGAAATAGGTGATCTTTGCGCTCACCTGGGTGGTGACGTCTACCATCTTTCCGTCGGGACCTTTCTTCTCGCCCGTCTTGACATCCTTGGTTACGGTCTCCACACTCGAGGTAATTCGGGCAGGCCCGTCCTCGCGATACCCGTTGAAGACCACGCGGAGTTGCTGATGAGGAGGAACGGTATCGCGTTGGGAAACCGGGCGGAAGGAAAGGAACTGCCGGTTGAGGGAATTGATGATGGGCTGGAGGCTGCCGTAGTTGATGGTTGACGCGTTGATTTCTTCGTAGGCTACGCGCAAGGTGGCGTTGTACTCAGCCTGGGTCATCATCTCAATCGACTCGCGGTACCCGGGCTCGTAGGTGTTCGCCTCCTTGAAATCGAAGTACGCGCGCTTGGAGTCTTCCCGGTTGTTCTTCATCAGGGAGGTGATGCCTTCGCTGTAACTCTCTTCAGCCGCCTTACCACGAACATCTTTCAGTTCCGTATACCGCGTTACCGGTTGGGTGATCACTTTCATGGCGCCCAATGATGTTTTGATCTGGTCGTTCATGTAGTTGATCTGCTCGTAACCCTTGACGGCATTTCGCCACTTGCGGGGATCATCGGAAGCAATGCCGTTTTTGATGGTGGATTCGATATACTCAACAGCCAGCGGGTACCCCTGCTGGAGTACCGCAATGGCCTTCTTGTTGTCGGGACTGCTCCGCAGGCGGTTCACGGACTCCAGGACCGCCTCGTAATAGTTACCATGCGACAAGGCTGCCTTGCCGGAGCTGCATGCTTGAAGAAGAATAAGGGCACCAAAAGCCAGGTAGATGTTTCTCATGGTAGGTCAGGAGCAAAATCGGGACCGTAAATTAGTGAAGCTTTTGGTTTGAATCCAGCATGCTCCCCCTTCAAGGCAGGGGTCAGGCATGAAGCTGATGTTGGCGCGGTGCAGGCTGGCCAGACAGGCTTAAATCTCTTGAGACAGTGCCCTTCAATATTCACGGATGATCCGTGCCGTACAGCGCCACCAGCAGATCGTCCATCAGATTCCTCCAGTTTCCCCACGAATGCCCTTCATCTGTCTCCTGGTAGGCTACCGAGTGTCCGCGTGCTTCAAGGATAGGCTTCATCCGCCGGGAGGCTTCGGCGGTATCAAAGTAGGTGCCCGATGACATGAAGTACCGGACCGTCGGTTGCCCGGACTGCTCGGCAAGCGTAAAGATTTCTGACTTGTACCAGAAGGCAGGTGACTGGATGGCGGCCAACCCAAAAAGATCGGGTCGCCTAAAGCTGACGTATGCGGCCGTCAGACCTCCTAGTGAGGTGCCCAGAATTCCTCGATCAACACGGTCGATTCGGGGTGCGTGTTCCACGGCAGGAATCAGTTCTTCTGCCAGAAACGCAACATAGGCTTCGTTCAGGCTCAACTCCGACATGCGACGGTTGTTGCGTTGATCGCCCGGATCCCGAGCATCCACAAAGACCACACGAAGCGGCCTTATTTTCTTGTCCGAAATGAGGTTGTCAAGCACGGTGCGCAGGTTGCCCAACCGGGGGTCAATGTATTCATTCCCGTCGGTGACATACAAGGTGGATAAATGCTGATTGGCTGCTTCGTTGGGCGTATAGACAGAATAGGCTATTTCATAACCCAATGCCTTACTGCTAATCTTGTATTCGCGTACCGTTCCGCGCGCAACCCCGGGCCGCTCCTGTTGGCAAACATCACCTTTCCATCCGGGCATCCGGATCTCTGAGTTGGGTGAGCCACCACCCACGCCGCTGTACTGCTGATGAGGGTTGACGGGATCTAGTATCCAATCCCGTTCATTGAGAATGATTTTATAGTCGAAACGTGCGGCGGGAGGGAAAGCGAACGAGACCATCCAAATGTCGGTGTTCCGGATCCGTACGCCTTTCGCAGGCGCAGGTTTGGAGCCCCATCCGTTGAAGTCGCCGGCCCACCATACCGAGGTGGCGTTTCCCCGATACAGAAACACCGCGGAGTCTTTCGAAAGTAGTGGGACTTGATCGGCTTGGAGGCGTTGTTGCCACCAGGCGTCCACGGCAGGTAGGATGCGTGCGGAATCCCTGGTGGCAAACGTGCGCAGCGACTTCATCGCTTTCGAAAAGCTCTTGCCGGATTGCGCGCAGCAGGACGCACTAGCCAACAGCGCCAGCAGCAATCCGACTAGCTTCATTTTCCGTCCGGCACGGCGTGCAGGGCTACACGGTTGCCCTCGGTATCGAGGAACATGGCCATATAGCCGTACTCCGGTGAGATTTGTGTTTTGGGGACGAGAATCTTGCCTCCAGCCGCTTCAATTCGGTTCAGGACGTGTTGAACATCCGGATTCGCATTGAGGTAAACCAGCGGCCCATCGGTGGCAGATGACTTGTAGAAATCAGCATTGTATACCAGAGCTCCGCCGACATCCATGGGGTCCGTTACCGGGAACATGCGCATCTTGATCTGTGCCACTTCCAGGGGGATCATCTTCATGTCGAAAATGGTCTCGTAGAATTTCTGGGCGCGGTTGAGGTCCTTGGTGGGGATCTCAAACCAACTGACGGCGTTTTTGAACTGCATCGTGTAGAGGGTTTTGGTGGTACATGGAATCAACGCGCTACGCTGTGGCTGCCGGATCATCCTGGTCCACCACAAACCTTACGCAGAAGGCTGCAATAAACAGAAAAACACCGGCCATGACAATCGCGTAGATTGCTTGAGAACCGTATACGTATTTCACGATGGGACCGCCGACAATTCCATTAACAATTTGCGGCAGGGTGATGAAGAAATTGAATACGCCCATGTAGATGCCCATTTTATTGGCCGGTATGGCTCCGGCGAGAATGGCGTAGGGCATGGCCAGGATGCTGGCCCAGGCAATACCTACTCCGATCATGGAGACCACGAGGAGGGCTGGATCGTGGATGAAGTAAATGGAAATCAGGCCGGCACCACCCGCACACAGGGAGATGGCGTGCGTGGCCTTCCTTCCCACTTTGGCGGCAATGGCCGGTAGTAGAAGTGCGTAAATGGCGGATACACCGTTGTACACTCCGAAGATGATGCCTACCCAGTTGGCCGCATCATTGAATGCCAGCGACGATCGGTCGTCAGACGGCAATCCGTACAGGTGGGTCGCCACCGCCGTGGTGGTGAACACCCACATGGAGAAGAGGGCAAACCAGGAGAAGAACTGGACCAGCCCAAGCTGCTTCATGGTGCGTGGCATGTGCGAAAAATCGCTGATGATCTGGGAAAGCCCCTTCTTTCCTTTGGCGGATTCTTCTTTCAGGTACTCCTCGTCAGGCGGAAACTCCCGGGTGGTTACAACCGTCCATAGGATCGCCATCAGAAACACGGCGGCGCCGACATAAAACGATAACGTGACATTGTAGGGAACAACACCTTCGGCTGCCTGCTTCTCCACGCCAAACCACTCGGCGAACACATATGGAAGCCATGATCCGATCACGGCACCGAGGCCGATCAGGAAGGTCTGCACCGAGAATCCGAGCGTACGCTGATCGGCGGGGAGCAAGTCAGCCACCAACGCGCGGAAGGGTTCCATCGCGACGTTGAACGATGCATCCATGATCATCAGGATACCGGCGCCGATGTAGAGCGGAGGCAAAATTGCGGCAAGCACCTGCGCGTTGGGCATCAACATCAGGGCTGTTGAAGCCAGGATGGAGCCTGCCAGGAAGTAGGGCCTTCTTCGGCCCAGGGACGTCCAGGTGCGGTCGCTGTAATAGCCAATCAGCGGCTGCACAATCATGCCGGTGAGCGGGGCCGCAAGCCAGAACCAACTCAGGTGTTCGACGTCTGCGCCAAACGTGGTGAGGATCCGGGAGGCGTTTCCGTTTTGCAGGGCAAAGCCAAATTGAATTCCGAGAAATCCGAAACTCATGTTCCAGATTTGCCAGAAGGAGAGACGCGGTTTTTGCAAGGTCATAGAAGAATCAATGTCCGCCGGGGGTGCCGGTGAGGGAAGGTTTGTTCACGGTTTCCTCCCTGACGAATGTCCACAAAATGGCGGAGATCGCCAACGTGGCAGCGCTGATGATAAAGATGATCGACTTGTTCTCGGCGGCCTGGATGATACTGCCAACAACGAGGCTCACGAACAGCTGGGGCAATACGACGGAGAGGTTGAAGATGCCCATGAACAAACCCATTTTAGCCTTGTCTACCTTTTCGGTCATGATCGCAAAGGGAAGGCTCACGGTGGCAGCCCAGCCAATCCCGGCTACGGCCATGAACGCATAGACCAGGAGCGGGGATGTTCCAAAGAGGACGATGAGCAGGTATCCCAGTGCCATGAAACCCATCGCGATCGTGTGCACCCGTACGCGACCCAAGCGAAGTGCCAGGGGCTCAAGGACAGCGGCTGGCAGAATAAATCCGACCGTACTGAGTACCAGGAAGGAGAGGGAAACAATCTGCCCGGAGTCTGCATCGGAGGTGATACCCATGTTTTCTTTCACATAGAAGATCATGTACACAAACATGGTCTGCACGCCGATCCAGCAGAAGCCATGGGCCGCATAGATGCGGTAGAGATCGCCATAGTTGGACTTGGAGTCGGCCTTCGCGGCGTCCGCAGAGGCTACCAGCGCTCGAGGTTCCTCAATGAAGAACGGAGGAACGATGGAAAAGAGGAAGACCAGGAAGACGCTGAAATAGATTAGTGTGTAATTTCCATAGGAGGCGCCGATGGCATAGGCCAGCACACCGAACATACCGGAAATAGTTTGCATCCAGGTGTATCCCCGTGTCCGCTTTTCACCTTCGGGTGTAACATCGGCAATAATTGAGCGCGTGGGATTGAAGCTGATGTTGATTGATAGGTCGAGCAGCAAGGCAATGGGCAGTGCCACCGCAAGGATCGAAATGCTGGTGGCTTCGGAGATAGTGCCGAGGTAGGGCAGGGCAAGCAGGCTGAGCGATGCCATGGTGCCCCCGATCCAGATGAACGGCCTTCTCCGGCCACCCCAGAACCAAACTTTATCGCTGATGAGCCCGATGACTACCTGGCCTACGATGCCTGCCAGCGGACCGGCCGCCCATACAATACCCACTTCGTGGATGTCGAGTTTGTATTGGGTAGAGAGAATCCAGCTCAGGGCTGCTATTTGCACCGACAGCGCAAACCCCATCGCGGTAGAAGGGAGGCTGAGCAGCGCAAAGAATGACTTGGAAAGACGTTGTTGGATGGGATGCATCACCAGCTGATTTTGAGAGCTTCGTTTACATAGGGAAAGGTAGCTTCAATTATTGTTTCTTCCCCCATGCTGTCCGGTTCGTTGATGGGATCGTAGCGTTCCAGCGGAATAAAGAAGCTGTGTTGCCTCGGCTTCGCATCTACCGGCAGCCCGTTGACCACAAACTGACGGGCGGAAGAATCGCCATGCACGATCAGCCGGATAGTTTTCATGACCGTAGGATAGTGCCCTTCTGCGGCATCAACGGTCAAGGTGCGTTGCTTCCCCAGGTGGGTCATTCGTCGGATGTGGAAGGCTCCGGATTCATGCATAAAGGTGGAGCCATCGTCTTCGTAGTAGACAAATTTTGTGGTGTCGCCACCGGCATAGATGTGGAGCTGCAATTCATCCACCGGCTCGCGGGTACTCATGACCGGTGCTTGCATGGGGACGAGGGCCCCTGCGGCAACGAATACTGGAAGCCGGTGTAGCGGACTTTCGACGATGGTTTCTGTATTTCCGCTGTAGCGCTGGCCGTCGTACAGCGAATACCATTCGCCCTCCGGAAGGAACACCTTCACATAAGCCTGGTGGCTGACTACTGGTGCGACCAGGAAGAAGGGTCCAAACAGATACTGATTGTGATACGCGGGCTGGTAGACGCGCGCCTCGTGTGGATGGGTGATGGCCAGGGTCCGTTGTACCGGCATGCCCGTTTGCGTGGCCTCGTAAAACAAGCTGTACAGGTACGGCATCAGTTGGTACCGGAACCGGATGAAGTTGCGGGAGATGTTCTCCACCTCTTCCCCGAACGACCATGGCTCCGCATCGAGGCTGTTGACCATCGTGTGACCACGGAAGAAGGGTGAGAAGGCGCCGAGGGTGATCCAGCGGGCAAACAGTTTTACACTGGTGTCGCCGGTAAATCCACCCACGTCGTAGCCGGCGAAGGCCATCCCGGTCACACCCATGCTGCTGACCATCCGCACACCCAGCAGCATGTGGTCGTCGTATGAGACATTATCGCCGGTCCATACCGCCGCATAGCGCTGAATGCCGGAGAAAGCTGACCGCGTGAGGTTGAAGGGCCGCCGGCCACCGAGAAGGGTGCGCGTACCTTCATAGGTACTTCTGGCCATCTGGAAGCCATACACATTTCGTGCTTTCCGGGCCGTGGTCTTTTCGCCCTCGTGGTGGAACTCAATGTTCTCGGGGAGCATATTGCCCCACGTGGCGATTTCGTTCATGTCGTTCCAATAGCCCTGTACACCCAACGACGCGTACAGCGCAAGTTTTTCACGCCACCATTCGCGGGTAGCCGGGTTGGTGAAGTCCGGGAAGTGGCACCAGCCAGGCCACACCTGGCCGGTATAGTATTCGCCGTCGGGGTACTTGAGGAAAACACCTTTTTCCTTTCCGTCATCGTACGGCTCATAGCCTGCTTCCACCTTGATGCCCGGGTCGCACATGACTACCACTTCAAAGTCCAGGGACTGCAGAAAGTCCAGAAGCCCCTGTGGGTCAGGAAAGTGTGCCTTGTCCCAGGTGAAGATTTTGTACTTGTCCATGTAGTGAATGTCGAGCACAATGGCGTCAGCGGGGATCTTCTTGTCGCGGAACGTGCGGGCGATGGTGCGTACTTCGTAGTCGGGATAGTAGCTGTAGCGGCATTGCTGGTAGCCCAGGCTCCACTTGGGCGGAAGTGGCATTCGCCCGGTGAGGTGGGTATACCCTTCGATCACTTCAGCTACTGTACGGCCCGCGATGAAATAATAGTTCAGGTCTCCGGCGTCGGCGGCGAAGCTGGAGAAACGGTTGTTGGAAGCGCCGAAGTTGAAGAACGTCTTGTGTGTATTGTCGAGGAAAATACCATACTGCCGCTGGTGGTGAATGCCGATAAAGAACGGCGTTGAGCAGTAGAGCGGATCGTGGCCAGGGGAGTAGGAGTAAGCATCGGTGTTCCAATTCTGGTAGCCATGCCCGCGCCGGTCCAGTGGGCCCGTCTTTTCGCCGAGCCCGATAAAGCGCTCACCATCCTGCAAGGCCCGGTAGCTTGTTACCTGTTCGCCGATCCACGAAGTGCCCAGGCCCGAAAGTTCTTCATTGAGCACTTCGCCCTTGTCGTCATAGAATGAAATGCAGACCGGGTCGAGCGCGATGCGCACCGTTAGTTGCGAAGTCTTGAGTTCAACGATGCCGGGCTTCTCGGTAAGCTGGCTTTCCACGGGAACCGGTACGGCGACCACGGCGTACGGATAAAACTCCGGTTCCGGCGATCGGCTGATGGTTACGCGCGCGATGCGGCTGGTATAGAAACGGACCCGGAGATGTCCTTCCGGAGTCTGCGCGGTGAAGGCGTGATGATCGTTTTTCCAGGAAGATATCTTTCCCAGTCGCATGCTTACCGTGGAGGGCATCAGTTAGTTAGTCAATAATTAATGAGCCAAGGTCCCAAGTAAAGCCATGGAATTGGTCGTACCAACAGTTACGGCCCGATATTCTTTAGAAAACGATTGCGTTACTTCTTGACGGGAGTGTTTTTCAGGGAAGAATCCCTGACGATCAGCCTGGTCTTGAGCACCTTGGTCTCGGGTGCAGGGTCATCCTGTTCCTTATCGGCGACTTCAATCTGCCGGATGAGCAGGCGAGCGGCTTCCTGCCCCATTTCAAACCCGGGCTGGTCAACCGTGGTGAGCGATGGTTCCAGTAACGAGCCATACGACCAGTTGCTGAATCCCACGACGCCTACATCCTGGGGAATGCGGAGCCCGAGTTCTTTCAGCGTTTGCATTGCCCCGGTGGCCATGGGGTCATTGGCAGCGAAGATGGCATCGGGCGGGTCGGGCATCGACATCAATTTCTTGGTGGCGCGTTTGGCTTCCTCCAGGCTTCCCGTGATACACTCTTCAATGTAGCTGTTCTTGATGGACAGTTGATGTTCCGCGAGCGCTTCGGTGTATCCCCGCTTTCGATCGTTGGTGATCACCAGGCCCGGTGATCCTTCGAGGAAGGCGATCTTGCGGTAGCCTTGCTCGATGAGGTGGTTTACCGCTTCCTTGGCGCCAACGTAGTCATCTACCACTACATTGCTGCACAGGGAAGTGTTGTAAGCACGGTCATAAAAAACCACCGGGACACCTTTGGCGATAACGGACTCAATGTGATCGAAGTTCTTCGTTTCTCGTGAGATCGACATGAGCAGCCCGTCGACCCGGCTGTTAAACAAAGCCTTTATATCAGTCTTCTCGCGTTCATAGGATTCGTTGGACTGCGCCAGGATGACGCTGTACCCGGCCTGGTAGGCAACATCTTCAATCCCGGAGATCACCGTAGAAAAGAAGAAGTGCACCAATTCCGGGATGATGACGCCAATGGTGAAGGTCTTCTTCTGGCGCAGGTTGAGGGCTACGATGTTGGGCTGGTAATTCAACTTCTCGGCGAGCGCATTGACCGCCTCCTTGGTCTTCGCGCTGATGTCGGGATGATCCTTTAACGCCCTGGAGACCGTAGATGGTGATATGCCCAGTTCCTTGGCAATGTCCTTGATGGTGACTTGGCTGAATTTCATACCGGTCCCGGCATTTGGCTTTTTTCGTGAAGCAATTTCCCCTAACGTAGGCCTAAGCAATCCCGATAATGTCTTATTTTGACGCTCAGGTCTGTGTAAGCCCGAAAGTAACCTTTTGTAGACGTTATCACAATACGGTCGGGATGTATTCAGGTCTTCGGTTAAACTAAATCATTCAAACCATGAGCGCATATACTGCTGAATTCTTGGGTACGCTTCTGCTCATCATTCTGGGCAACGGTGTGGTGGCCGGTGTAGTCCTTAAAGGCACCAAAAGTGAAAATGCCGGCTGGCTTACCATCGTCATAGGATGGGGCATAGCGGTAACGTTGGCGATCTATGCCGCCGGTCGGATCAGCGGCGCACACCTCAACCCGGCCGTTACCATCGGCTTGGCTGTGCAGGGCGGCTTTCCATGGGCGGACGTGCCCGGGTATATCCTGGCTCAATTTGCCGGGGCTATCGCCGGCGCTGTCCTGGTTTGGATCCATTACGGACCACATTGGAAGCTCACCACCGACGGCGATACCAAACGCGCCGTATTTTGCACGGCTCCTTCGACCCGGACCCCACTGTATAATTTTGTCAGCGAGACCATCGCCACCTGTGTCCTCGTACTCGTCATTCTCCTGATCGGCCAAAATGAATTCTCGCAGGGATTGAATCCCATGGCCATAGGTCTCCTTGTTGTTGCCATCGGCCTTGGGTTGGGAGGGACTACCGGCTTTGCCATAAACCCGGCGCGCGACCTGGGCCCCCGAATCACTCACTTCATACTTCCCATTCCAGGGAAAGCTTCCTCAGATTGGGGATACGCGTGGATCCCAGTCCTGGGCCCCATCACCGGCGGCATCCTCGCAGCGTTGCTGTTCGGTTTGCTCTAACCTCATACTAGCATGGCTGAGAAATTCATCATCGCACTCGACCAGGGCACAACCAGTTCCAGGGCGGTGCTGGTTGATGCAAAAGGCAAAATCAAAGGCATTGCCCAGCAAGAGTTTCGTCAGATCTTCCCGCAACCGGGTTGGGTGGAACACGATGCGAGCGAAATCTGGAAGACACAACTGAAAGTGTTGCTCAACGTGATGGTCGATGGGGGTGTGCGCCCGGCCCAGGTAGCCGCCATCGGCATCACCAATCAGCGCGAGACCACCGTGCTGTGGGATCGCAAAACCGGGGAACCGATCGGCAATGCGATCGTATGGCAAGATAAGCGCACGGCGCCGCTGTGTGAAGAACTGAAAGGAAAAGGATTGAGCGACTACGTCCGGCAATCGACCGGACTGGTGATTGACTCCTATTTCTCCGCAACCAAGATACGGTGGATGCTCGACCATGTTCCCGGTGCCCGGGAAAAGGCGGAGCGTGGCGAGTTGGCCTTTGGCACAATCGATACCTGGCTGATCTGGAACCTCACCAAGGGAAAGTCGCATTGCACCGACTACTCCAATGCCTCACGCACGATGTTGTACAACATTCGCGACTTGAAGTGGGATGATCGGTTGTTGAAGGAGTTGAATATTCCTGGATCATTGCTCCCGAGCGTGATGCCATCCTCCGGTGACTTTGGTCAGTGGGAGGTTGATGGCGTTGCGATACCCATCGCCGGCGTAGCGGGCGATCAGCAGGCGGCTTTGTTTGGTCAATGTTGTTTTGAACCCGGGATGGCGAAGAACACATACGGTACCGGCTGTTTTATGCTCATGAATACCGGGCAGAAACTCCAATACTCGGCGAATGGGCTCATCACCACCATTGCGTGGGGCGTGGACGGGAAAGTGTCGTATGCGCTGGAAGGCAGTGTGTTTATTGCCGGAGCCGCCGTCCAGTGGCTGCGCGACAGCCTTCACCTCATCGATCAGTCCAAAGACTCGGAATACTTCGCTGCAAAAGCCTTGGGTTCAAACGACGTCTATGTCGTTCCGGCGTTCGCAGGCCTCGGCGCACCCTATTGGGATATGTATGCCCGAGGCGCCATCTTCGGCCTGACCCGAGACACCGGGAAAGATCATATCATCAAGGCCACGCTGGAGTCGCTGGCGTACCAGACCAAAGACATTCTTACCGCCATGGAAGCTGATGCCGGAATTCAGTTGGCGGCATTGAAGGTGGATGGTGGTGCATCGGTTAACACGATGCTCATGCAGTTCCAGGCCGACATCCTGGGTTGTCCGGTCGAGCGCCCGGCTGTAGTCGAGTCTACTGCCATGGGTGCCGCTTACCTGGCTGGCCTGGCGATTGGATGGTGGACCACGCAAGAGATTCTTCAGCACCGTACCGTGGAACGAACCTTTAAGCCGGTCATGCCTTCGGAAGATCGAAATCGCCTGTACAAAGGTTGGAAGAAAGCCGTGGAACGATGCCAGGGTTGGATCGATCACGCGTAAGATATGACCTTCTCCGTTTTCGATCGTTCGAACCACATTCGGCGACTTCAGCAAGAGACGTTTGATGTGCTCGTGATCGGTGGGGGCATCACGGGCGCCGGTATCGCCCTGGATGCAGTTACCCGTGGCATGCGCGTGGCGTTGCTCGAACAGCACGACTTTGCCTTTGGAACGAGCAGCCGTTCGACCAAACTCATTCATGGCGGCCTCCGGTATCTCAAGCAGCTGGAATTTGCCCTGGTGAAGGAGGTGGGCAGCGAACGGGCCATTGTTCACTACCTCGCACCGCACCTGGTGGTCCCTGAAAAAATGCTACTGCCGCTGTATGAAAAGCGAGGTCTTGGATACTGGCTCACGTCGGCAGGATTGAAAGTGTATGACTGGCTGGCCGGTGTAAAGCGGGAAGATCAGCGAAAGATGCTTACCCGGCAGCAGACCCTGTTGCAGGAACCACTCCTGAAGCCCCATGACGTGAAAGGGGGCGCACTCTACGCAGAGTATCGTACCGACGACGCGCGCCTCACAATCGAGATAGCCAAGCGGGCATCAAAGGAAGGGGCGCTATTACTCAACTATTGTCGGGTGATTGATTTCATCGAGGACGCCGGGAAGGTTGTCGGGGTAAGGGCCGTGGACCACGAGACAGCGACGCAGTTGGAGGTTCGGGCAGCCACCGTGGTGAATGCCGCGGGTCCGTGGGTCGACGACCTGCGCGACAAGAACCGGTCACGCACAGGAAAATCACTGCACCTCACAAAAGGTGTGCACATCGTTGTGCCGTACCACCGGCTTCCCGTCCGGCAGGCGATCTATTTCGATGTGCCGGATGGCCGGATGATCTTTGCCATTCCGCGCGGACGCACTTCGTACATCGGCACGACCGATACCGACTACCAGGGTGATAAGGAACATGTTCGGACCACCGTGGACGATGTGCGGTACCTGATCCAGGCAGTAAACGAGACGTTTCCGACGGTGCACCTGACCATCGCGGATGTGGAGTCAAGCTGGGCGGGTCTTCGTCCGCTTATACACGAAGAGGGCAAGTCTGCCTCCGAACTCTCGCGCAAGGATGAAATCTTCGAGTCGGAGTCGGGATTGATTTCGATTGCCGGAGGAAAACTTACCGGCTACCGGAAAATGGCCGAACGTGTCGTGGACCGCCTGGCCGATCGATTGAACGGCGCTCAGTATGGAAGGTGCCGGACAGCGACGTTGCGATTGGCTGGAGCGGGGTTTGAAAACTCCTCCGAGGTGATGGCGTTCACGTCAACGATTACGTCGAAGGCTGAGCGCATAGGACTAAAGGGCAGTGCGGCGGTTTATCTCGTGCACTTGTACGGAAAGCAGGCAGAGTCTATTTTGGATATGGCCATGGATCAGGCGGGCAGCGATGCGGAGCAAAAGCTTACGATGGCGGAACTTGTGCATGCATTGAATGAGGAAGCTGTCGTTCACGCCGTCGACTTCCTGATCCGACGGACCGGGTGGCTGTATTTTGATATACACCGACTGGTGCGCTCCAAGGATCTGGTTCTAACCGAAATGACCAATCGCCTGAATTGGGACAGCGCCCGGCGCCAGGAGGAACACGTTCGTGTAGAATTAGGAATGCAGGAAGCAACGGCTTTTGAGGATCGTCGCGTATGAACAAGCAGCGTACGCGGTGGGGAATTGACCTGGGTGGCACCAAAGCGGAAGGCGTCATCCTGGGTACTGATGGCGTGCTTTTTCGGGAGCGCGTGGCCACGGGTGCCGAGGAAGGGTATGCGCACATGCTACGCCAGGTCGAGCTCCTGGTGCACCGGATGGAGCAAGTGGCTGGCTATCGCCCATCGCGACTGGGAATGGGGACGCCGGGCACCCTCGATCCCGAATCGCAAACCATGCGGGGGTGCAATTCCGAATGCCTCAACGGCCAGCGGCTGAAGGAGGATCTCAGCAATCGTCTGGGCATGCACGTGGAAACCGCCAACGACGCAAATTGTTTTGCGCTGGCAGAAGCTACGCGCGGCGTGGTTGCCCGCGACTTCCCCGACGCGAAGGTGATATTCGGAGTAATCATGGGTACCGGGGTAGGAGGTGGCCTGGTAGTACAGGGCCAGTCCATTTACGGTCGACACGGAATCGGCGGGGAATGGGGACACAACTTTCTCGATGAATCGGGTGGACAATGCTATTGCGGAAAAACGGGTTGTGTGGAACGGATCTTGTCCGGACCTGCCCTCGAACGGTTCTATGCGGAACACAGCGGCACTAACCGCGGACTCCCGGAAATACGACAACGGGCGCTGGATGGCGACGAGGTTGCGCAGAAAACGATGCAACGCCTGGTGGACTTCTTTGGCAAAGCGATCAGTGTCGTGATTAACATCGTTGACCCGGATGTCATCGTCCTGGGTGGTGGCGTCAGTCAAATTCCGGAATTGTATACACAGGGACGTCAAGCCATTTCCAGGTATATTTTCAATGAGGGCCGTGTGTCGGTTCCGGTGGTGCCCGCGCTGTTGGGCGACAGTGCCGGTGTCTTTGGGGCGGCGTACCTTGTCGATGAAGAAATCAGGTAAATGAAAAAAGCCCTTCTAATAGCATCAGCCCTCTTTGTGGTGTTGTTCTCCGCCCTCCAGGTGTACATCTACCTGCGCCAGCCAACCCCAGCGAAGGAACTTCGCGTCAAGGCTGCTGTGCTTCCGTCGCTCTCACTAACGGGCCTTGATGGAAGTGAATTCTCCATTCCGGGTGATAAACCGGTTGTCCTTGTTTACTTCAATGCTACCTGCGACCATTGCCAACGTCAGGTTGAGGCAATGCAGAAGGCGTCGGGTCAGTTCGAAGACACCGCGGTGATCTTTATGTCATCCCAGCCGTTAGAGGATTTGCGAAGCTACTTTCTTCATGCAGGTCTGGGCAATTTCTTCGTAGTGCATGTTCGTCCCGAGGAGGTATCGGAGCGATTTGGTGTGCTGGCCTTGCCGCAGATTTTTGTTTATGATGCCAACCGGCAACTGCGCGATCTCTTTACCGGTGAGACTTCTCCGGAGCAAATCGTACACTCGTTGCGCTAGCCTATTTCTTTTCAGCGTCGCCAGCCTGCATCTTCTTGGCCATGTCCGCCAGGAACGGGAAACTGAAGCTGAATACGAAGCGCCAGCGGTCCCATTTCAGGTCGGATGTCTGGTTGGGATCGAAAATACTTCCGCCCCCGCCCTCATCCGGGAAGTTGATAAGCCGCGGGATGGTCTGCCGTGCGCCAGTGTGGGTAACCCCCAATGTAAGGTCAACACCCTTGAAGTCAAGAACTACGCCACCGCCGTAATTGTAGAAGTCGGCCTTCCAGGCATTGTTGCTGGCTTCGGGCAGGCGTTGGACAAATCGTGTAATGTCGTTGGCGACGGACGAGAAGTCGGTGCTGAAACTGGCGAAGCCGGAGATGTGCTCATTGATGAACAGCTCTGCGCCAATGCCGGCATTCCAGACGCTTTTGGCTTCGTCGGTCAGGTAGAAACTGTTGGTGCTCGCTGGATTACTTTGGCTCACATGGTCCTGCGCTTGCATCAGCGTATACTTGGAAATGCCGGAGTACCATTCCGTGCTGAAGTGAATCTTGTTTTTTCCGATTGGTCGTGTGACACCCAAACCGATGGCCCAGGGTGAGCGTGACTTGGCCTCCAGCCCGGACTGGTTGCTGGAGGTATACACCTCCGTCTGACGCTTGATGCCCGGCATCGTGCTGAAAAATTCTTCGTACGAGTAGTTTCCGCTTCCCGATAACCGCACCATCGGCGTCTTAATGGTAAG
>JAYRXB010000101.1:0-3657 GCA_041917735.1 Cyclobacteriaceae bacterium | reverse complement strand
CGTCTACCCAGGCAGGCATGGCGTCGTAGGCCTCACTGTCGGATTGCGGGATGCCGAAGTAGTACGCTTCCTGCTTGGTACATGTAATCACATTCCCGAGAACTTCCGGGAATACTTGCCCCATCCAGCTTCCGCACGCAAAGAGATAAGCATCGGCCTGGAGCGTGGCGCCGATGGAAAGGCTAACATTCTGCAATCGTCCGTTAACGATTTTCCCTGGCCGCGCGTGGGCTTGCAACAACGTTCCGCCTTCCCGGACAAATGCTTCGGCGACAGCGCGTGTACTCTCACGGGCCATGAGGTACCCGCCGTGAGGATCAAACCATGCGTGATGAAGGTCTTCGGTATGGATGAGGGGATAACGTTTCCCCAACTCGTGGCGATCGAGGTATTGATAAGGCATGCCGTGGGCTTCGGCAAACGGGACAGAGTCATCGACCAGTGGTGTTTCCGACTGATAACATAGCCAGAGTACGCCCACCGGGTGAAACAGTTTCTTGTTCCACTTGGCCTCGTTCTCTTTCCACAACTGCAGTGCACGGACGTTCAGATCGAAGTAGAACCGGTTGTTCCCGTAGGTGGACCGGATCACGCGCGTCTCATCGCCGGAACTGGAGCGGGAGTGCCCGGGACCCCATGCATCGACCAGGGTGACATGCATCCCACGGCGGAGGAGGTGTAAGGCCGTCCACCCGCCGAAGGACCCGGCGCCAACAACGACGACCGAGCCGGCTTTTGAAAGCCGGTCAAGTTGGGGTTGGAGGAACGTAGCAGGAGGGGCGAAGGTATTGGCAGCCATGGGTTAGGAGGAAATCAACCAGTCATTCACGTTATAGAGGATACCGGCAAGCATGACAATCACAAGCAGTATGGAAAGTATTTGATGCACGCGTTCAGGTAGTTGAGGCTTTGAAAACAGGAAGTATAGGCCGAAGAACAAGGCGGCGTTAATCAGCCACCCTTCGGTGCCAAGATGATGGAAGAGGATATTCTCAGCGGCCGAAAGGAGAGCCAGGACCATGGTCATGGCAAAGAACTTCCGGTAGTTGGCCAGGTAGTAGCTCTTCATGTTGGTGGCATTCGGGTCGCCCGTCAGGGGAAACAGGAGGCGCGCAAGGATGAACAAGCTGATCGGGTAGAGGACCTGGAACAGAAACAGGGGCAACTGCCAGGTCGTGATGTCCCGAAGTTGATAGAGTAACCACCAATCCTGTACATGAAGAATAAATACCAGGATGATCCACGCCAGGTGTGGCCAGTAGAGGCGCACGTCTTTCCACTGGTGGATGAGATCGGCCAGGCCAGACATGATTTGGGTAATGCCCAGGCCGAGGATTATGGAAATGAGGACAGCGACGAACTCAAAGGGGCTCATAATGAATGAGTTTATGCCATTGGGTTCTGTTTTTATTCATTCTAATCTGCCCGATGGAGTGGCTTTCAGAAGGTGGCACCGGAGGGTTGATCAGCCCGGTGAATCACGCATTTTTTCCGCGTTAAACATAAGTTCCCGGATCAAATAAAAAGTTTGAAAAATTGCCATACGCGCGTAGATTTGTGCTTCTCCGCATAATAAGCGGAATCCTAAACCACATGATGAAGCGATTTATCTCTACCTTCTCTCCTCGTGTTGTACCCGCTCTAGTCTGTTTTCTACTTGCTTTCTCACTCCAGGCCCAGGATATCCCCACGGATCCGGCCGTAATCAGCGCGGGAGAGGCCCTTTTCAATGGCAACTGCAAAACCTGCCACCGGGTTAAGCAAAAGCTGGTCGGCCCCGCGTTGGCGGGCGTCGAAACCCGCGTTCCCTCCATCCAGTGGATTTACGACTGGGTCCGCAACCCCGCCAAGGTGATCGCCAGCGGCGACGAATACGCCAACAAGATCTACGCGGAGTACAACAAGAGCCAGATGACGGCTTTCTCCAACTACAAGGATGAGCAGATCCTGAGCATCCTGGCCTACATTAAGGCCGAAGCCGCCAAGGTAGACGCCCCGGCAGCCCCGGCTGCAGGTACGGCCACCGCGGGCCAGGGATCCTCGGTTCCTTCCAGCTACATCGACACTATATTAATAGGTATGGTGATCATCCTGGTGCTCCTGGTGATCATCCTCACCCTGATCCTCAACGCCCTCCGCCGCTTCCTCAACCAGCGCGACCTTTCCGAGGAGGATCGTGAGCAGGTCAATTCGCCCATTTCCGTTGGATCCATCACCCGCAGCCCGGGTTTTGTCTTCCTCGTGGTCTTCGTCGTAGGCGTCCTGGCGTTCAAGGGTGTCATCGACGGACTCTACTCAATCGGCGTACAGCAGGGATACGAGCCCAAGCAGCCGATCGCGTTCTCCCACAAGATCCACGCCGGGCAATATGAGATTGAGTGTAAGTACTGCCACACCGGCGCGATGAAGGGCAAGCAGGCCAACATCCCTTCGCCGAACATCTGTATGAACTGCCACTCCCAGATTAAGGAAGGTACGACGACAGGTACCGGCGAGATTGCCAAGATCTACGCCGCCGTCGGCTTCGACCCGAATACCCAAAGCTACACCGGCGTTACCAAGCCGATCGAGTGGGTGCGGATCCACAACCTTCCCGACCTGGCCTACTTCAACCACTCCCAGCACGTCAACGTAGCCGGGGTGACTTGCCAAACCTGCCACGGCCCTGTCGAACAGATGGATGTGGTCAAGCAATATTCACTGCTCACCATGGGCTGGTGTATCGATTGCCACCGCAAGACGGACGTGAACGCCAAAGGCAATGCCTACTACGACAAGCTCGTAGAACTTCACAACAACAAGGCGTTCAAGGTGGAGGAAATCGGCGGACTCGAGTGCGTCAAGTGCCACTACTAGTCGCAGGATGACCGCCGCGCAGGTAATTGTTTTTCTCGAATTCACGGACTATTAAAGGAACGACCAACAATATGGGTACTACGAAAAAGACATACTGGAAAGGACTGGAACAACTCAAGAACGATCCTGCCTATATCAAGAATGCAGATAAGGAGTTCGTTAACCTGGGTGCAGAAGAAGATCCTGGTCATTCCCGCAGAGACTTTCTCAAAATGATGGGCTTCAGTGTGGCCGCCGTGTCGCTGGCCGCCTGCGAAACGCCCATCCGCAAAGCCATCCCGTATGTCAACAAACCCGTTGACGTAGACCCAGGTATCCCCAACTACTACGCGTCTACCTACATCAATGGCGGCGACTATTGCTCCATTGTGGTCAAGACACGGGAAGGACGCCCGATCAAGATCGAAGGCAATGCACTCTCCAGCGTATCCAAAGGGGGAACCAGCGCGCAAGTGGAAGCTTCTGTGCTTTCCTTGTACGACAACTACCGCCTCCGTGGCGTCAAGATCGGCGATAAGGACGATACCTGGGAAAACCTGGACAAGGAGGTAATCGCCAAACTCGGTGAAATCGCCGGCAAGGGTGGGCAAATCCGGATCGTCAGCAACACGATTCTCAGCCCGAGTACGCTCGCGACCATCGAGAAGTTCAAGGCCAAGTACCCGACCACACAGCACGTTCAATATGACCAGGTGTCATCCTACGGGATGATGAAGGCCAATGAGGCGTCTTTTGGTACGGCATTCATTCCGTCCTACGATTTCAGTAAGGCATCTGTGATTGTGAGCTTCGGCGCCGATT
>JAYRXB010000100.1:0-3694 GCA_041917735.1 Cyclobacteriaceae bacterium | reverse complement strand
GTCCTTTCCATCAATGGTGATTTCGGTGCCAGCGTACTTACCGTAGAGGATATGCTCACCCACTTTCACCGTCACCGGCTTGTCCTTGAGGCCTTCGCCGACAGCAATGACTTTTCCTTTTTGGGGTTTTTCCTTGGCCGTGTCCGGGATGATGATTCCCGAGGCCGTCTTTTCCTCCGCAGCCGCCGGTTCTACCAGCACGCGGTCTTCGTTGGGTTTGAAGTTGATTTTCGCCATATGGATTTTAGTGTTAGGTTAAACAACCGTTACGTATGTCCCGCTTTAGTCCATTTCCATGCCAAGGGCCAAAAACTGACAGATTTGGCGGCTTTTGGCAGTCTGGACTGGTCCAAAGGGCCACGAATGTCAGCATTTTCCGCAATAATGGCAGAAATTGACCTCGGCGGGGTCTTTTCGTATACTAGGGTAGAATTTGCGGCGTATGGAACAGCGACTCAAGGACAACTGGCTTACCGACGGGCTGATCGACTTTGAATACAAGAAGTACCTCCTGCTGGCCTACCTGAAAGGCGTCCGGGAGAGTTTCAGCAAAGTCGAGTTGTATCCCTACCTGGGTGATATCGTCTTTCACTACCGGAACCTGCTGGCACTTCGTGAAAACAAGTCCCTCATCGTCGAACACTTTCCGAAAGAACTTTCGCTGGAGAAATTGAACCGGCTGGAAATCAGTTATCGAAAGATGATTGAAGACGATGCCATCATGCAGGAGATTGAGTCAATCATGGAGTTTGCCCTGCCCCGTCTTCGCGACCACCTGGATGAAGGCAGCAGCCTTTTTGATTTTGTCGAGTCCAATTGTGCTCTGTCTTCCATCGGGGTTGTCCCCCTCTACGCCCGGGAAGGGTATGTATTCATGACACAGCCGCCCGAACGAGAGACCGTGATTTACCGGTACCAGGTAACGGTTTATCAGCATCCCACCGAGCCTATGCGGGGACTCCAGACGCAGTTCGTTTGCACCTCGGCCTACGGCCTGGGGCGCACGTATGAGACCATCAAAATGGATCTTGTACGGAAGTTCAACGACCTGCCCAACCCGGCAACTTTCCTGGTCGTGTCAAAAATGAAGTTTCCGTTTCAGCCCACACTGATGCCGGTGGCCAAACGCCTCCTTATCAAATACCTATCGAATACGGATCCGGGAACTACTTTTTCGTAGTGTCGGTGCTTTCCGGCTTCAGGGCCGGAGCAGGCAACTCCTGCTGCTCTTTAGCACGCTCCAGAAGTTCGTCGGTGGCGGCATTGCCACTGGGTGTAGTGAAATTGGTGGCCAGCACCAGGGCCATGACCGAAAGGGCAAGACCCCACGTCATCTTTTCCAGCAGATCGCCAGTCTTCTTCACGCCAATCAGGTTGCTGGCATTGCTTCCTCCAAACTGACTGGACAATCCACCACCCTTGGAATTCTGGGCAAGGACCACCAGGACTAGCAATACGGAGGCAAAAATCGTGAGGCTGACAAATAAGGTGTACATGAGTTAACTTTTCAGTGCTTCAATTTGAGCGGCAAAGTAAGCCTTTTTCTGGGGAAACTTCCAAATGAGCTTCTTCAGCATCTCGATGGCTTTGGCCTTTTTGCCCTGCTTGAGAAGGATTTCAACCAGTGTTTCGGAGACGATATGATCGCCATAGTTCACCGACTCAGCCGACAAGTCGGCCGATGGCTCCGCGGGTTTTGTCCGGGGCAGGGTGGGTGCCACCTTGATGAAATGATCAATAATTTCTCCCTGCTCAGCAACCTTGGGACTCACCAGTTTAGGCTTCCGCTTGCTCGATTTAATTTCTTCAATCAATGGAGCTTCCGCAGGCTCTGTCTTGGGAGCAGGTGACTTCCGGCTGGGTTTGACCGGGGCATTGACCGGTTCGGGGTGCTTGAGCTGCTCATACGATGCCTCAAAAGCACTCATGAGGTGATGAAGGCGATTCAACTCGGCACTGAGATCAGCCCTCAAAGCATCTCCCTCCAGGTTCACTGGCTCACGCGTAACAACAGGCGCGGATGGAGGGGAGGGTTTTACCAGTTTCATGTGGCTCTCCGGCTCAGGGGCTTTCCGGGTATCCGCCTCAGGGGTGTCGGGCTTGGCCTGTTTGATGATTGGAACTACCGTGCGGGCGACACCGGGTGCTGTCATCACGGTCTTCACAACAGTCCGATCTCCTGCATACACGGCGGATCGCTGCAAGAGTTTTTCAGCATCCGCGGCCTTGTGATCCCTGGCGCCCCGGGCAAGAAGTAGGTGAATAACCTGGCAGTACGGGTATTGGGTGTTCCATTCCCGGAGCTCCTTTAACTCTTCGGCAGTAAGCACAGAAGAGTTCTTCAGTAGTGTTTGAAATGCTGCGGAATTCATGGGATCAGAAAGTAAAGCTAAGCAAATTCTCAGGCTCCGCAAGGCACTGAGAATTACCAGTTTGCTACAGTCGCATTAAAGATATCAATCAGGATCTGGTCAAAAATCTGCTTTTCGAGATCCTCCTGGATTGTTGTAAAGTTGAGGTTGTTGTCGAAGTCCTTGTAGAAACTGAACGTGCGGTCCTTGAAGTTGTTCTTCGGCTCCAGGGAGTCTTCAAAGTTTACCCGAACGGCGATGGTCAATCGCGAAAGAGCTGCCGTATTGGGGTCGCCCGGGCGACCGGTGGAGACAGGCGCCATGGCGTTGATGCGGTAATCGGAAATAATGCCTTCAATGTGCAGTTCACCCGATTCAGTTACCCGCAGGCTGCTGTTCTGCTGGTAGTAGTCCTTGAGCTTGTTGGTAAAGGTGGCCCCGATGTTGGCCGGTGCCAGGTCGGTATTGTTAAAGAAGGTCTCGATGCTGATGGTTTTGGCAGACGTTGCGGCCCCCGAAAAGGAATAGACGCCGCAGCCCTGGGCCAGGCCCAGCAGGGCAACCGTGAGAGCCAGGATTCTATTCTTCAAGGTCGTATTCTTTAATTTTTCGGTAAAGCGTACGTTCGGAGATTCCCAAATCCCGTGCCGCGTATTTCCGGCGGTTGTTGTTCTTGCGCAACGCCCGCATGATGAGTTCCTTTTCCTTCTTTTCAATCGACAATGAATCGTCCGCAGACTCGTGCGCGATGTCCTGAACCTCCTCATCGACGGGAGTGACCGGTGTGCCGGCCGTTGGCGTCAGGTTCAGGAGAACGGGCTCCTCGGGCTTAGCGGCAGCCGGGACTTCCGAAAAGAGGTCGGGGTTTTCCTTTACCAATTGAGCGGCACGCGCAGGATTGTTGATGTTCTCCAGTACGATGCGCTTGAGCTCATTCACATCGCGCCGCATATCGAACAGAACCTTGTACAGGATCTCGCGCTCGGAAATGTCCTGGCTGGAAGCAGATGAATAGAGTGCTGGCAATGTGCGCTCCTGGGGAAGGTACATCCGAAGTATTTCCGGTGTGATCTCTTTCTGCTCTGTCGACAGCACAGAGATTTGATCAACCAGGTTCTTCAGTTGTCGAATATTGCCGGGGAAACGGTATTTGATCAGGACGTCTTTGGCGTCTTCGGTTAGCGACACCGGCTTTACTTTGTAGCGTTCGGCAAAGTCCACCGCAAATTTTCGAAACAACAGTTCCACATCTTTTCCGCGTTCCCGCAGGGGAGGTACGAAAATCGGGACACTGTTGAGCCGATAGTACAGGTCTTCCCGGAACTTGCCTTCTTCGACTTTGC
>JAYRXB010000099.1:0-2731 GCA_041917735.1 Cyclobacteriaceae bacterium | reverse complement strand
ACGGTTCTTGCTGGATGTAGGGCTGGACTATCTTGATCTCAATCGCCCGTTGCGAACCTTGAGCGGCGGCGAGGCTCAGCGTATCCGGCTGGCCACGCAAATCGGAACACAGCTTGTCGGGGTGTTGTATATTCTCGATGAGCCCAGCATAGGATTGCACCCCCGGGATAACGTCAAACTCATCAAGGCACTCAAGGACTTGCGTGATCTCGGCAACTCGGTGGTTGTCGTTGAGCACGACAAGGAGATGATGCTGGAGTCTGACTACATTGTGGACATCGGCCCAGGAGCCGGAAGGCATGGTGGGAGGGTGGTCGCCGCCGGTCCCCCGGCCGAGTTCATTTTGAACGACAGCCTTACTTCAGGCTACCTCAAGGGCGCCCTCACGATACCATACCACAAAAAGAAACGAACGGGCTCCGGCAAGGAGCTATTGCTACAGCGTGCGTCCGGGAATAACCTGAAGAATGTTGACCTGCGTCTTCCCCTGGGGACTTTCATTTGCATTACAGGTGTTTCAGGCAGCGGAAAGTCTACGCTGATCCACGAGACGCTTTTCCCCATACTGAACAAACACCTCTACAATTCCAGGACGGAGCCGTTGACGTATAAGGATGTCAAAGGGCTCGAAAACATTGACAAGGTCATCGAAGTGGACCAATCGCCCATTGGCCGTACGCCGCGTTCGAATCCCGCCACCTATACCGGTGTTTTCACGGATATCCGAGACTTGTTTGCGCAGATGCCGGAAGCCAAGATTCGAGGATACAAGCCAGGCAGATTCTCTTTCAACGTAAAAGGAGGTCGTTGTGAAACGTGCGAAGGAGCTGGCTTGCGACATATCGAAATGGAATTTCTCCCGGATGTGTATGTCCACTGCGAGACGTGCAAAGGCAAGCGCTACAACCGGGAGACCCTGGAGGTGCGATTCAAAGGCAAATCCATTTCTGATGTATTGGACATGACGGTCGAGGAGGCTGTCATCTTCTTTGAAAATCAGCCGCGCATCCTTCGAAAAATTGAGACCCTGAATGATGTGGGTTTGGGATACATTTCCCTGGGCCAGCATGCGACAACACTTTCCGGCGGCGAGGCACAGCGTGTCAAATTGGCGACCGAATTGTCGAAACGTGACACAGGGATGACGCTGTATATCCTGGATGAGCCCACCACCGGATTGCACTTCCAGGATATCGCTCACTTGCTGGAGGTATTGCAGAAGCTCGTTGAAAAAGGCAACACGGTCCTCGTTATTGAGCACAACCTGGATGTTATCAAGTCGGCGGATTACATCGTAGACCTGGGGCCGGAAGGCGGCGCCAAAGGCGGCACCATTGTGGCTACCGGAACGCCCGAGCAGATCAGCAAGCAACCCGGAAGCTATACCGGGAAATTCCTTCGGGCTGAGATTCGGCCATCCTGATCCCCGCTTATCACTTCCCGCAGCGCCAAGCCTTGATCGTTGGCTACATTTGTACCGGAAAGAGAGCATGGTCAGCAAAGTCAACAAGGTGAGGCTATACTGGACGCTGCAGATTGGCGGCTGGTCGGTCTATTTCCTGAGCCAACTCGTCTTCAGTGTGGTGGCCTCGGAAGAGCCTCACATCAGCACGCAGCGTGTGCTGTTCCTCATTTATGAGTCAATGCTTGGCTTGCTCCTGACCCATGGTTACCGGCATCTGATCAACCGATGGAAATGGATGAATGCGGGAATGCCTGTCCTTATCCCACGGGTGACGGGTAGCGTTTTCTTGCTGGGGATCTTGCTCTACTTTATTCGGGTACCCATAGCGATGCCCTTGGGTTTGTACAGCCCAGAAGTGGCTTTTGATGTGTCGCGCATTCTGGGGCTGACGCTTACGTATGCACTTATTTTCTTTTTATGGTCAGTCCTTTACTTCATCTACAACTATTTTGAGCGATACAATACTTCATTGAAATTGGAGGCGTCAATCCGTGAGATAGAACTCAACAATCTCAAATCACAACTCAATCCCCATTTCATTTTTAATGCACTGAATAGCATTCGTGCGCTGGTGGATGAACATCCAGACAAATCAAAACTTGCCATCAACCAGCTGGCCAACATCCTCCGGAATTCCCTCAATACAGGCAAGCGGGAGTTAACGAAGTTTGATGACGAACTTCGAATTGTTAAGGATTATCTGGGGCTGGAAAGCATTCGTTTCGAAGAGCGCCTGCAGACCCGGTTTGATATCGACCCGGCTTCGAGGGATTTTCTCGTGCCACCGCTGATGATTCAGACGTTGGTGGAAAATGGCATCAAACATGGAATCGCCAAGCTGACGGCCGGAGGGATGATTGAAATGAAAACGTTCGTTCATGACAACCGTCTCACAGTCCAGGTTCGGAATTCCGGTACATACGTGAATGGATCTTCCGGAACCGATGGTGGTCTGGGCCTGGAGAACACCCGACAGCGCCTTCGGTTGATCTATGGCGAGTCAGCCTCCTTTAGAATTCTTTCCGAAAACGATACTTTTGTCCTCACGGAGGTAGAAATCCCCCACTTGCGCTGAAAGGCACCAAACCTGCTATGAAAGCACTGATTATTGATGATGAGCGCCTGGCGCGCAAAGAACTGATCAAACTTCTGGAGGAGCACCCTTCCATCGAGATTGCCGGAGAGGCCCAGAATGCAGACGAGGCAGAACAACTTATAACGGAGCTAAATCCAGATGTTCTGTTTCTCGACATTCAAATGCCGGGT
>JAYRXB010000098.1:0-2841 GCA_041917735.1 Cyclobacteriaceae bacterium | reverse complement strand
TACCTCCGGAGGCGCTGATTTTTCGGGTTGGACCAAATCCAAGAAGCCCGCAAAGGGCGGCGGCAGCGTGAGCGGAGTGCTCTGGAACAACCAGGAAAGTGCACTGTCGAAATCACCACCCAAAACGCTGGGCGCCACCGAGGGCCTTCAGGTCAGGGTGAAGGAGGGGAACTACCAAAGAAAGAAAAATGCCAGCCGTGATGCACTACCCGGAATCGCACCGTCGAAGGCAACCGTGAAGGCAGGTGAGTATTCCCGCTCGATGAAGATGTACTGGAATTACAAACATAATCCCTCCAGTTCAGCCGATGCACGCAAAGTAATTGCTCCCGGAAAGGCAGAGGCACGCATCCGTGACTACCAGGGAAATATCAAGATGCGGAAATCTTCCGTAAGCGGCTTGCATCCGGATGCCCGGTTTGCGCATATCGAGGATGACAATGTAAAGGAAGACCGGAGTTTCCTGACCAATGTGAAACTCTTTTGGGAAAAAATGTTCAACAAGAACGGAACACAGCCTTCGAGTGTGAAGGACAAGGGGAAGAAGCTGCAGTATGACAAGCGGGAGAAAGGCTTGTGGGCGTACTGATTAACCAAAATCAAAACTGATCGTCTGCCGGATTTCGGGCGAGAGGCTTAGCGCCACCGGGCATGTGCGTGCAGCATGCTCCAATTTCTTTCGTTGCTCAGGTGTGGCAAGTAAATGGGGATGGTGGAAGGCGATTTGAATCTCTTCTATTCTCCGGGGATTTGATGCCATGATTTTGGTAATGCTGGATGACATCCCCGTCAGGTCAATCTTCTCCCGTTCCGCCAATATTCCCATCAGGGTCATCATGCAGCTGCTGAGGGATGCGCAAACCAGGTCGGTAGGACTGAACGCCTCTCCCCTCCCGTTGTTATCGGGAGGCGCATCGGTAATTACCTTGTTTCCGGACTTGAGGTGTGTATCTTCTGTGCGCAGACCCCCCAGGTACAATCCCGTCATGGACTCCATATCTAAATCGATTAGTTTTGCGTTCTTGCTTTTACCGCTAAATTTAGCACGAAAGTGACCAGTATGCGTATTCCGGCATTCTTTTGGTTTATCACGCTCCTCTTCATTGCAGGCCACACTGGTTCTTTTGGCCAAACCCAGGATTCTTACGAGTATGATTCGGAGTTCATCTGGGGTATCAACAAGAATTCATCCGGCGGGTTGATCGGTGGGTTTGTCTTTAAGAAATCACGTAAGCTGGATAACCGGCTTTTTGAAACCTGCGGGTTGGAGGTGATGAATGTCAAGCACTCCCAGGAAACCCGCCAGCCAGCCCGTGCTTCCGGAAACTACTTCATTTTTGGAAAGAGTAACTACCTCTACTCTTTCCGGCTGCAATACGGCAGGGACTACATTCTCTTCGACAAAGCACCCCAGCAAGGGGTGGAAATCAAGGCGGTGGCCGCCATCGGCCCAAGTATCGGAATTGTAGCTCCCTATTACATCGAACGGATGGTAGACAACAGTTTTTTTGTCACTGTACACGAGCAGTACGATCCGTACAACCCGGAGCATCGCTTTGATAACATCCTTGGGACCGGCAATCTCTTTGAGGGCTTGGGTGAGTCATCCTTGCAGCTGGGGATCAACCTCAAATTGGGGCTTGCTTTTGAGCTGGGGACTGTCAAAAGTTCGGTCACCGGCTTTGAGTTGGGCTTCCTGCTCGACAGCTATTTCAATGAGGTCATACTGATGCCTACCGCCGAGAACAAGGCGGTATTTCCGACCGTCTATTTCACGCTGTTTTACGGAAGCCGTAAATAAAAAACGCCCTTTTGGGTGAATTTTAAGGTTTTATGTGACGAAATGGTTGGAACTGGATTCTGTTGCTATATTTGAAATTCTTAAACCTAGAAAACGGAAAAAAATGGAAGCGAAGAAGACAGACAACGCCGATTTGACCAAGAAATCCGGCTTGTTCTTCAGCATTGGCCTTTTGGTTACCATGGGCCTGGTGGTCATGGCTTTCGAGCACAAGACCTACGACGAACAGTTTGCCGACCTTCAGGGCAAGAATATCGACGCCTTCGAAGAAACCATGGAAGTCCCCCCTACGGATATTCCGCCCCCTCCCCCTCCCCAGGTGCAGCAGCCCCAGGTAGTGGAGGTTCCGGATGAAGAAGAAATCAAGGAAGACATCAAGGTAAACCTCGATGTGGAAGTAACGGACCAGACGAAGATTGAGGAAATCGTCGTACAGGCCGAGGAGCCCAAAGAAGAAACGGACGAGGTCTTCACCATTGTGGAAGAATCTGCATCGCCAAAAGGTGGGTTACCAGCGTTCTACAAGTACGTGGGAGAAAAAATTAAGTATCCTCCCCAGGCCCGCCGTATGGGTATTGAGGGACGCGTGTTCGTAGAGTTTGTGATTGCCAAAGATGGCACACTGACGGAAGTTCGCGCCATCAAGGGTATTGGTGCCGGTTGCGATGAAGAGGCTGTTCGAATCGTGCAGTCCGCTCCGCCCTGGAACCCTGGTAAGCAGCGTGGTAAACCGGTACGTCAGCGCTATACGCTCCCGATCATTTTCAAGCTCGGCTAGTAGCCAACAACTACCAAAAAAAGACCCTGCCCACCGCAGGGTCTTTTTTTTGTGTCAACCGTTGTGTGGCAGCGTGACGAACCGTCGCGCTGTGCATTATGAATTAAAATCACACACACATGGAAGCCAAGAAGGAACCCACAAAGGAATTGGCTAACTACTTCAGCCTTTTCAGGAGTATTGGATTACTTGTCGCGCTGGCAACGGTCATCATGGCGTTTGAATGGCGCTCCCCTGCATCACCGCGCTTTGACCTTCGCCC
>JAYRXB010000097.1:0-4132 GCA_041917735.1 Cyclobacteriaceae bacterium | reverse complement strand
CTATTGGAGTTTCGACAGTAAAATGGTCAGCTTCCAGTCGAACAACAAGAAATGGGGGCTCGGTTGTGATCAAATTTTCTACATGCCCATCGATGGCCTGAACCTGAGTGATGGTCACATGCCTACCATGATCAGCACGGGAAAGGGCAGGACCACCTGCGCATTCTTTATGCCCAATGGAAAGTCCATCCTCTATGCCTCCACGCACCTCGGCGGGGAGGCCTGCCCGCCGGAGCCTGAGCGTCGCCCGGGTGGCAAATACCTGTGGCCGATCTACGACAGCTACGACATCTTTATTTCTGATCTGAACGGCAAGATGATCCGCCAGTTGACCAACACACCGGGCTATGATGCCGAGGCGACGGTGTCGCCCAAGAAGGACAAGATTGTGTTCACATCTACCCGCAACGGTGACCTTGACCTGTATGTGATGGACATTGACGGATCCAACGTGAAGCAGATAACCAACGAACTGGGTTATGATGGTGGCGCCTTCTTTTCACCGGATGGCAAGAAGATTGTTTTCCGCGCCTCGCGGTTCAGTTCCGAAGAAGAAAAGCAGGAGTACCGCGAGAACCTGAAGAACGGGTTGGTGGCACCCACGTCGATGGAGATTTTTGTTTGCAACGCAGATGGTACAGGGCTTCGCCAGGTGACCAAACTGGGTAAGGCCAACTGGGCACCCTTTTATCACCCCTCTGGAAAGAAGATCATCTTCAGTTCAAACCACAAGGGCACGCGGGGATTTGAATTCAACCTCTTCATGATCAATGAAGACGGTACCGGCCTGGAACAGATTACCTACGACAAGGTGTTTGATTCGTTCGCGATGTTCTCTCCGGATGGAAAGAAGGTGATCTTCTCCTCCAACCGGAACAACCAGGGCACCCGCGACACAAACCTGTTCGTTGCCGACTGGGTAGACTAACCCTGGTATTACTAGCTTCTGGATTCTAGTTTCTAGCTTCTAGAGCAAGTTCTCTACGCCGAAGAACTTCTCGATGATGATCAGGATCGACAGGACTCCCAGCAGCACCGGTGCAATCCACCGGATGGTAAAGTGCAGGTAAGACCGTGTCCCGGACGTCATGTATCCATCGGCACCCTGGCTGAGCTCAGCGTCCATTTTCTCGAGGCCCCATTGCCGGGAGATGAAGATGCACATCAGCGCCCCGCCTACGGTCAGCGAGATGTCACACATGTCGGCGATGAAGGTGAGGAAATCCTGCCCGCGGTAGAACGTGAGTTTGTTCAGCGATTCCACCATGCCCTGGCTCATCATGCTGGGTAGACCGAGGATGAAGATGACTGCCGCCATTCCCCATACCACGTTTTTGCGTTTCATTTTCTTCTGGTCGACGAGGTAGGCTACGGGTACTTCGAGCAATGAGATGGTGGATGTCAGTGCGGCAAAGCAGACGAGGAGGAAGAAGGCTCCTCCGACGATCCGGCCAAGCAGGGGGCCCATTTCATGGAAGATCTGCGGCAATACCACGAAAATGAGTGGAGGACCTTGTGTTCCGATCTCCGATGCGTCGATGTTCAGTTTGAATGCCAGGAAGTGCACCAACGGAAATACCATCAGGCCGGCGAAGAAGGCCACCGATGTATCCGCCGTGGAAATGACAATGGCCGATGACGGAATGTTCTCGTTCTTGCTGAGGTAGGACCCATACGTGATTAGGGCACCCATTCCGAGCGAAAGCGAAAAGAAGGCCTGCTTGAGTCCATCAACAATGGTACCTACATGCAGTTCACTGAAGTCAGGCACCAGGTAAAAGCGTACGCCCGACATGGCGTTGGGCAGCGAGAGCGAGTACACGATGATGCCGAGTAGGATCAGGTACAGCGAAGGCATCATGATTTTGTTGGCAGCTTCGATTCCCTTCTGGATACCCTGGCTCACGATGATGGCCGTCAGTGCCATGAAGATCAGCGAGAAGATCAGGTTGGAATTGGCCAAGCCGGCCACCGAGCTGACGTCGATGATGTCGTTGACATACGCGCCAAAGAACCCGCCGAAGTCGTGGTGATTGAGCAGGTCTCCAAACGAGATGTGCAGGAAATAGCCGAAGGCCCAGCCGGCGACGACGTTATAAAAGGAGAGGATGAATACACCCGCGATAATTCCGAAAAGCCCGAGGTAGCCCCATTTGCGATTGCCCAGTTTGGAGTAGGAACCGAAGGCGTCGCTGTTGGCCGCACGGCCGATGGCGATTTCGCCGACCATCACCGGGTAGCAGAGAAGGAGGATACAGATGAGGTATACGACCAGGAAGATGGCCCCGCCATTGGCTCCCGCGAGGTAGGGGAACCTCCAGATGTTGCCCAGCCCGACGGCCGAACCGGCAGCCGCCAAAATGAAACCCAGCCTTCCCGAAAAGTTACCTCTGTTGCTCATAGGTTATGTATTGATGCAAAGGGCGCAAAATAGACGGAATGTCGGCAATAATCAAAAGGAGATCCCGGCCGGGTTACCGGGTACGGAAATTGATTGAAGAAAGCTACCTTTGTAAAACCCCGATTTTTTCATCTGGCTTATGACGGAGGAGAAGAAACTTACGACGCAGGAAAAGGCCCTGCAGATCAACCTCAGCAAGTCGATTTACGGCTCGTTCGCAGAGATTGGCGCCGGCCAGGAAGTGGCTGCCAGTTTCTTTAAGGTTGGCGGCGCGTCAGGAACCGTTGCCAAAACCATATCCGCCTACGACATGCAGTTCTCCGACGCCATCTATGGTGTCTGCGATCGCTACGTGTCCGAAGACCGGCTACTCAGTATGCTGGAGAAGGAGTATGCGCTGCTGCATGAGCGCCTCCCTCATCGGGCCGACAAAGTGCGGTTCTTCGCCTTTGCCGACACCATTGAGATTCTCAATTACAGCCGCACCAACCAGGGTCATGGCTGGGTAGGACTGCGCTTTCAAACGCAGCCCCTCGGCCCGTACAACGACTGTGTCGCGCACATCAAAATGCACGACAACGACCAGCTGCAGCAGCAGTTTGCCGTGGGAATCGTCGGCGTAAACATGCTTTACGCCTGTATGTTCTTCAACGACCCGGAGAAGATCATGATGTCGTTGCTCGATGGATTGACGACCCGTCGCATCGAGATCGATATGTTGCGCATCAGCGGCCCGGACTTCAAGCATGTGGACAACCGCCTGATGGCGATGAAGCTGGTGAAGAACGGCCTGACCAAGGCGGCCATGTTTGGTCCCGATGGCACGGTGCTTCAGCCGTCGGAAGCGCTTTACAAAAAGAATGTCCTCGTGCTGCGCGGCCGTTTCCGCCCCGTTACGCATGTCAACGTGGATATGCTGCTCACTTCACGCCGGCACTTCAAGAGTGAACCCGACGTCGATCGGTCCAAGATCGTCGTATTGACCGAACTGACCCTCAACGACCTGGGGGCAGACGGCGATATCGATGAGCGCGACTTCCTCCACCGTGCGGATATCATCTGCTCGCTGGGGCAAACCGTGCTGATTTCCAATTACTACGAATATTACCGGCTGGCCGACTACTTGTCACGGACAACGAAGGGCAAGAAGATCGGGATCATCATGGGCATCTATGCGCTGCAGAAGGTGTTTGAGGAGAAGACCTACGAGAACCTCCGCGGCGGGTTGCTGGAGAGCTTTGGAACCCTGTTCGGAACCAATATCAAGCTCTACATCTATCCTGCCTGGAAGAAAGAGACCAACGAACTGTTCACCCTGAAGGACTTTGAGGCGGAGCTGCCGGAGAGTACCCGCGACCTGTTCCGGTTCCTGATGAAAAATGGAAAACTCGAAGATGTGCGCGACGCCAATACGAATCACCTGCACATCATCTCGGACAATGTGCTGGCGATGATCCGCAAAGGTGAAATTGGCTGGGAGAAGTTTGTACCCCACAAAGTGGAGTCAGCCATCAAAGAGCACGGGTTGTTTGACTACCCATACATGAGCGATCGCGCCGTCGTCGATCAGCCGAAATAATTAGGCACCCTTTTGTTCCTGCCGGAGCCGGGCAAAGTATCCCTTCGCCTCGGCCATGACTTTTGGAGCGAGCACAAGCCCGGATAGCATGGTAGGTATGGCCATTAAGGCGTAGGCGATGTCGATGATGTTGATAACATCACCCATGGAGG
>JAYRXB010000096.1:0-3810 GCA_041917735.1 Cyclobacteriaceae bacterium | reverse complement strand
GTGCGTACGCCAGCGGAGCCAATTTCAAGGACGCCCTCTTTATCAAGGCACAAATGCAGAACGCCCTGCTGATCAAGGCAAACTTCAACAACGCCTACCTGATGGAGGCCGACTTGCGTGGCAGCTACCTCATGGGAGCTGACTTTGAGAATGCCAGCTTGTACAAGGCAGACCTGCGCGGCGCAAAAGGCCTCACCGCCGAACAATTGGTGAAAGCAAAAACACTCTACCTTGCCCAGCTCGACAAGGAACTCCAGGAGCAGGTGGATCAGTTGCAGCCCAACGTGGTGGCCGCCTGAGGCGTTGTTGCTTTTCCGGGAAAAATGTACCTTTGTAAGTGCAACAACGGTTTCGACTTCCGAAGCCGTTGTTCTTTTTTTGCCGAAGGCACAACGGCCGGATGAAAACCAGGTTGCCATGAGCAAGCGCGTATCGTACTATACCAAGGAAGGACTGGAGAAACTCAAGCAGGAGCTCGCTACCCTGAAGACACAAGGGAGAAAAGACATTGCCCGCCAGATTGCCGAGGCGCGCGACAAGGGCGACCTGAGCGAGAATGCCGAATATGACGCGGCCAAAGATGCGCAAGGCCACCTCGAGGCCAAGATCGCGCAGCTGGAGAACCTCTTGGCCAATGCCCGGCTCATCGATGAATCACGGCTCGACTCGAGCGTCGTGTCTATCCTTTCGAAGGTGACCATCCGCAACAAGAAGACGGGACACTCGGTCACGTATACGCTGGTCTCTGAAGAAGAGGCAGACCTCAAAGCCGGCAAGATCTCCACACAGTCGCCGATCGGGAAAGGACTGCTCGGCAAGAAAAAAGGCGAGACCGCCATGATCAAGACTCCGGCTGGCAGCCTGGAATTTGAAATCACCGACATCGGCGCATAATGGCTTCGATCTTCACCCGCATCATAAACCGCGAGATCCCCGCGCACATCGTTGCCGAGAATGACCGCTACCTGGCGTTCCTGGACATCAACCCGCTTACGAAAGGACATACGCTGGTGATTCCCAAAGTGGAGGTGGACTATATCTACGACCTTGACGACGAAACCCTCACCGGGCTGCACCTGTTTGCCAAGAAGGTAGCAGCGGCGCTGAAGAAGGTAACGGCCTGCAAGCGGGTTGCCGTCGCCGTGCTCGGCCTTGAGGTGCCCCACGCCCACGTACACCTGGTGCCCATGAACCAGATGGCGGATGCGAACTTCGCGAATCCCAAACTGAAACTCAGCCAGGATGAACTGGCTGCCATCGCCGCCCAGATCCGGTCGGCATTCGCGGCATGATTATCACACGCCCCACGTTGCTCGTCGATGAACAGCGGTGCCGGGCCAACATCCGTCGCATGACGGAGAAGGCGCGGCGAAACGGCGTGTCCCTGCGCCCCCATTTCAAAACGCACCAATCGCACGAAGTGGGCCGCTGGTTCCGGGAAGAAGGTGTAAACTCCTGCACGGTTTCTTCGGTACGCATGGCTACCTATTTCGCCGAGGACGGGTGGTCTGACATCACCGTGGCCTTTCCTTTGAATTACCTTGAAGGTGAAGAGATAAACCGGCTGGCAAGTACGATTCAACTGAATGTATTGGCAGTAAATGCGGCCGCCCTGCGCGGGTTGCTGGAGAAACTAACCAACCCGGTCGGGGTCTTCATCGAGGTCGATGCCGGCTATCACCGCACCGGTGTTGACCCCACCGACAACGCGACGCTCGAAGAAATCCTGTCGGTGGTGGAAGCATCGCCAATGCTCACTTTCCAGGGCCTGCTCACCCATGCCGGGCACAGTTACAACTGCCGGTCGGCCATCGAAATACTGACGATTCACCAGCAGAGTGCTTCGGTGATGAAAAAAGTAGGCGCTCGCTTACGTCCACGGTATCCTGACCTGGTGATATCGGTGGGGGATACCCCGACGTGCAGCCTGGCCAACGACTTCGCCGGCATCCAGGAGATCCGTCCCGGTAATTTTGTGTTCTACGACATCATGCAGTGTGCCATCGGCAGCTGTACCGACGACAACATCGCCATCGCCCTGGCCTGCCCGGTGGTGGCCACGTACCCGACACGCGGTGAAATCATCGTTCACGGCGGTGGCGTTCACCTTTCCAAGGATGCGCTCAAGCAACACGATGGTTCACCCTTGTTTGGTAAGGTAGTCCGCCTGACAACGGAAGGTTGGACACTCCCGGCGACAGCCATGACCGTGAAGTCGCTCTCCCAGGAGCATGGCATCGTGCGGGCCAGTGCGGAAGCTTGCGCTGCCGTAAAGCCCGGCGACGTACTGGGGATTCTCCCGGTGCATTCCTGCATGACCGCTGATGTAATGACGGAATACTACACCCTTTCGGGCAAGCGCATCACGATGATGCCTAAGGCTTGAGGTAAGTCACGATCGCCTCAGCGAATCGATCCACGGAACCCGGTGCTGTTTCGAGGAACAGGTCGGGTTCAATCAATTCCAGTTCCATCAAGACAAAACGATCTCCGTCACGGAGTCCGTCAACTCGGGCAAAGAGCAACGACTGCCCGGTTTGTTTGACAATAAACTTTGCCGCGCGCAGGGTAGCTTCGTCGGGTGTGTAGGGTGTTTCATAACCTCCATGTTCGGCCTGGACCCGGAATTCGCCAGACCGGGGTCGCTTGAGTACGGCATGGGAGTAGGTGCCACCGATGAAGATTAGCGAAACTTCGCCGTGTTCGCGAATGCCGGAGAGAAATGGCTGCACGAGAAAATCGCCATGGCGGGCAGCATCGATGAACGATGCCGCGGCATCCCGTTCTCGCAAGGAAACCGCGTGAGTCCGGTAGCCGCTGGCGGAGATGGCTGGCTTGATGACCACGTCTTCCCAGCCTTCAGCGCGTGATTTCACCAGGGCGGCGGTTTCACCCTTTTGGAAGAACAGCGTGGGGGCGATGGCCACGCCGCGCTGGGCGAGGTCCTGCAGGTAAAATTTGTGATGATTCCAGCGGAGAACATCGACCGGGTTCCACACGGGACGTTGAAGTTCTTTTAGTCGGGTAAGCCAGTCCTGGAATTTTTCCGGATGCAGGTGGTAATCCCAGATCGAACGAACCAGGAAGGCGTCAAAGCCGTTCCAGTCAACCGAGGGGTCGTTCCATACGACGGGATGAGCCTCGATATGATGGGTACGAAGGTAGGAAGGCAGGGACTGCTCGCTTGGAATGCCCGCGGGACATTTTTCACAGGTAACGATACCCAGCCGCATCGCACTTAAACGAAGTCAATCTCTACGTTGAGCGGGTAACGCATCAGGTAGTCCAGCGCGTCCTGCACGGCCAGTCCTTCGAAGAGCACCTTATATAAGGTGTCGGTAATCAAGGGTCGCGCCTTGTAGTAATCCGCGCATTTCTTGACGATGCGAACGGTATTGACGCCCTCGGCTACTTCCTGCATGTCGTCGAGAATGGCGGCCAGCGTTTCACCCTTGGCGAGGCGGTAGCCTACGGTAAAGTTGCGGCTGGTGGGACTGTTGCACGTCGCCACCAAATCACCAATACCGGCTACTCCAAGGAACGCTTTGGTGTTACCGCCAAGGATACGTCCCAGGTACACCATTTCCACGGCACCCCGGCTGATGAGGAGTCCTTTCGCGTTCTCACCGTAACCGAGGCCGCTCAGGCAGCCCGATGCGATGGCGATGATATTTTTCAAGACACCCGCCATCTCCACACCAACGAGGTCGGTGTTTTCATATACCTGGAACCGGTTGTTGCGCAAGACGCGTTTTCCGGTCTGGATCACTTCATGGAAGGGACTGGCCACCACGGTGGCGCCGGGCTGCC
>JAYRXB010000095.1:0-6388 GCA_041917735.1 Cyclobacteriaceae bacterium | reverse complement strand
GCCAAGACAAAGGCGATACTGCTTTGGAGTGAGGCCGGGAGAAATCGACTGACACTATATGACATAGCGCAAAACAAGGAATCAAGTTTGCCCGCTTCTCCAGTAGAATTGATTCAATCCATTTCATACTCGGCTGACGAGCGTTCAATTGTCTTTACGGGATCTGGCTCAAAGGAGCCTGCCAATATTTGGTCATTTGCATTGAATAGCGGGGAGTTTAAGAAATTGACGGATAGCCCTCATGCCGGCGTCGATTTACAGTTTATGGTTGAACCAGAATTAGTCAGATTCAAGTCGTTTGATGGCCTGGAGTTGAACGGATGGCTATACAAGCCCAGGAATTCGCAGAAGCCATACCCGACGGTGATCAGTTATCATGGCGGCCCGGAAGGACAATCTGTTCCTAACTTCAATAGCACAGCACAATTGATGGTTCAACAGGGTTTTGCATTCTTTCTTCCCAACGTCAGAGGCTCTTCAGGATTTGGCAAGAAGTATGTTAACCTTGACAATGGCGAACTCAGGTTTAATGGCATCAAGGACATCAAGGCCTGTACAGATTACCTTATCAATTCAGGAGTATCAAAACCAGGCGCTATTGGAATCATGGGGGGTTCCTATGGTGGATATATGGTGATGGCTGGCGTTACCGAGTATCCGGATATGTTTGCTGCTGGAGCTAACTTGTTTGGAGTAGTCAATTTCGAGACTTTTTTCGCTCAAACGGAACCCTGGATGGCCGCAATCTCGACCGTAGAGTATGGTGACCCCAAAACACAGGCTGACCTTCTGAGAAGACTTTCACCAATCCATAAGGCGGCAAAGATCAAGACACCACTCATTGTGCTGCATGGGGCAAATGACACCAATGTGCCGGTGGTAGAAGCTGAACAAGTTGTTGCGGCACTAAAGGAGAATAACGTGCCGGTGAAATACATTCTCTTCCCTGACGAAGGACATGGATGGAGCAAAACGAACAACAGGGTAACATCGACACTTGAAATTGTCCAATGGTTTTCAAGCTACCTAAAGTAGAAACACGTGGCAGCACCGCCAACTTAATGCTGGAAGTACTCGCCAACCGCTCATATAATTCCACCCTGCGTCTTTCCGCTTACCGCTGCCGTCCCCTATAATTACTACCTTAATGAACCCTATCTACCCACAAGCGGGGGAGAGGGATTGTCTAACTTAAAAACACAACGACCTTGAAACGCAGGGATTTCGTACAACTGGCCGGATTGGGACTGGGTGGCCTGGCCCTCCCGGTATCTGTCCTGGGCAACCCCGTAGACCCGGAACGCCTCCTGGAACAACCACTGGCAGCCTCCCAAAAGAAGACACTCGCCGACGTGGCCCTCAACACGGCCCGCTCCGGCGGCGCCTCCTATGCCGACGTGCGCATCGGACGCTACCTCAACCAAGTCCTCAATACCCGGGAGAATAAAATCCAAAACATTGTCAGCTCGGAATCGTATGGGGTCGGCATCCGCGTCATCGCCAACGGCACCTGGGGCTTCGCGTCCACCAACGACATGACCCCCGACGGCATCCGCAAAGCGACCGACCGCGCCATCGCCATCGCCAAAGCAAACTCGAAGTTCCAAAAGGAACCGGTCCAGCTGGCCCCCGTGCAGGGCGTAGGCGAGGTGTCGTGGAATACACCCATCCAGAAGAACGCTTTCGAAGTGCCGGTCAAAGAGAAAATCGACCTGCTCCTCGCCGCCAACAGCGCAGCCCTCAAAGGGGGCGCGAGCTTCGTGACGTCCAACCTCTTCCAGGTGAACGAACAGAAGTACTTTGCGTCCTCCGACGGCTCCTACATCGACCAGGACATCCACCGCATCTGGCCGAGCTTCAACGTGCAGGCCATCGACCGCGCCGCCGGCAAGTTCAAGTCGCGCCAGGAGATGGCCGCCCCCATGGGCATGGGCTATGAATACCTTATCCCCAAAGCGGAAGACAAACTGCAGGGCCCCGGCGGCATGATCCTCTACAAGGCGAGCTACGACATGATCGAAGACGCCGGCATCGCCGCCCGCCAGGCCAAGGAGATGATCTCCGCCAAGTCCGTCGAGCCGGGCAAGTACGACATGGTACTCGAACCCAACCACCTCGGCCTCACCATCCACGAGTCGGTGGGCCACCCGCTCGAACTCGACCGCATCCTGGGCTACGAGGCCAACTACGCGGGCACGAGCTTCGCCACTCTCGACAAACTGAAGTCAGGAACCTTCAACTACGGCAGCAAGAACGTCAACATCTTCGCCGACAAGACACAACCCAACTCGCTGGGCGCCGTGGGCTTCGACGACGAAGGGGTGAAGGCCAAACGCTGGGACCTTATCAAGGACGGCATCTTCGTCAACGTGCAGGCCATCCGCGACCAGGCTCACATCATCGGCTCGAAGGAGAGCCACGGCTGCTGCTACGCGCAGAGCTGGAACGACGTGCAATTCCAGCGCATGCCCAACGTGTCGCTGGCGCCGGGCAAGGAGGCGTACTCCAGCCAGCAAATGATCAAAGACGTGCAGAAAGGTATCTACATCGCCGGCCGCGGTTCGTATTCCATCGACCAGCAGCGCTACAACTTCCAGTTCGGCGGCACGGTGTTTTACGAAATCAAGAACGGTGAAATCGCCGGCATGCTCAACGATGTGGCCTACCAGAGCAACACGCAGGAGTTCTGGAACAGCTGCGTGAAGGTCTGCGACCAGAACGACTACCGTCTCTTCGGCTCGTTCTTCGACGGCAAGGGACAGCCTTCCCAGGTGAGTGCCGTGTCGCACGGAAGCTCCACCGCGCGGTTCAATGGCGTGAACGTGATCAATACCGGTAGAACGATTTAACCAACGCATTAAGCCAACCTTATGGCCATACTCTCAAAAGAAGAAGCAAAGCGGATCCTCGACAAAGTGGTCAGCTTGTCCAAGGCCGACGGCATCTCCGCCAACCTCAGCGGCGGCAACCGCGGCAACATACGCTACGCCCGCAACAGCGTCACCACGGCGGGGGAAGACTCCAACCTCAGCCTGGGCGTGACCTCCAACTTCGGCAAGCGGTCGGGCTCGGCCACCATCAACGAGTTTGACGACGCGTCGCTCGAGAAAGTCGTTCGGCGCGCCGAAGAACTCGCCACGCTGGCGCCGGAGAACCCCGAATTCATGGAAGGCCTCGGCCCGCAGACCTACGAGGGCGAGTCGAAGACCTACGTGGAAGCCACCGCGAAGATCACGCCGGAATACCGCGCACAGGCCGCCGCCGACAGCATCAACCCCGCGGTGCCCAAAGACGTTACCGCCGCCGGCTACCTGCAGGACGGCGCCACGTTCAGCGCCATCGCCAACCAAAAGGGACTGTTCGCCTACAACAAGGCCACGAGCGTGGACTTCACCGTCACCATGCGCACCAACGACGGCACGGGCTCGGGCTGGGCTGCCGCCGACCTGAACGACATCGGCAAACTCAGCGCGAGCGAGGTCTCGCGCCGTGCCATCGACAAGGCGCTGATGTCGAAGAACGCCAAAGGAATTGAACCCGGAAAATATACCGTCATCCTCGAAGCCAACGCTGCGGCCGACCTGGTACGCCTCATGCTGAACATGAACGCGCGCACGGCCGACGAGGGGAGAAGCTTCCTCTCGAAAAAAGGCGGCGGCACCAAGCTCGGCGAGAAAATCGTCGACGAGCGGGTGAACATCTACACCGATCCGTGGTTTGAGGCTGCCCCGACTTCACCCTGGTCCGGCGACGGGCAGGCGCGCAAGCGGATGGACATCATCAAGAATGGCGTGGTGTCGAACCTCTTCTACGACCGCTATTGGGCGGGACAGAAGAACGTGGCGCCGGTGCCTTTTCCAGGCAACGCGATCATGGACGGCGGTACGGCCTCGCTCGAAGACATGATCAAGGATACACAGAAGGGCGTGCTCGTAACGCGCTTCTGGTACATCCGCGCCGTAGACCCGCAGACGCTGCTGTTCACCGGCCTGACGCGCGATGGTACCTTCTACATCGAGAATGGCAAGATCAAGCACCCGATCAAGAACTTCCGCTTCAACGAAAGCCCGATCATCATGCTCAACAACCTGGAGACGCTGGGCAAGTCGGAGCGGGCGGTGTCGGGCGATGGTGGCCCCGGCGGCGGGCAGAACCTGATGATCCCCAGTATGAAGATCCGGGACTTCACGTTCAGCAGCTTGTCGGACGCCGTGTAGTGTCCATTCTGGCAAAGACAGAGAACCCCGCGATCGTGGGGTTTTTTGTTTGGGGGGAAGTGAACCGCAGAGGCGCAGAGTCGCGGAGAGAGAGGCAGAGGGAGACGCGGAGGGAGGCGCGAAGGAGTGTTTCACGCAGAGGCGCAAAGACGCGGAGGGAGGCGCGAAGGGTTATCCGCCCGAAACCGGACACTGAGTTGGTTATTAGAGGCGGGAATTGTTATTTGAGCGGCGAAACCTGAACCGTAACAAATTCGTCTAGGAGAAGTAATTGGAGGTAATTCATCTAAACCCGATCAAGTGAAACGAAGAGACTTTATCTACCTGTCCGGAATGGGCGCCGCGGCGACGATGATGCCGTCGATACCCGTGTTCGGAAACCCGATAGCGCCGGAGCGGGCGCTGGAGCCCGTAGACCCCGCTATGAAGAAGCGGCTGGCCGACGTGGCCTTGAATGCCGGACGGTCGCGGGGCGCCACCTACGTCGACGTACGCATCGGCCGGTACCTCAACCAGTTTGTGGTAACCCGCGAAGAGAAGGTGCAGAACATCGTCAACACCGAGTCCTTTGGACTGGGTGTGCGCGTCATCGCCAACGGCAGCTGGGGGTTTGCCGCCACCGACAAGTTGGACAACGACAGTGTGGCCCGGGCGGCAGAGTCGGCCGTGGCCATCGCCAAGGAGAACTCGCGGCTGCTGGCGAAGCCCGTACAGCTGGCGCCGCAGAAGGGGTATGGCGAGGTGAGCTGGAAAGCGCCGATCATCAAGAATTCATTTGAGGTGCCGATCAAGGAGAAAGTGGACTTGCTGCTCAACGTGAACAGCGAGGCCATGAAGGCGGGAGCCAACTACATCACCTCCCTGCTGTTCCTCGTCAACGAGCAGAAGTATTTCGCGTCCACCGACGGTTCGTACATCGACCAGGACGTACACCGCATCTGGCCGGCGTTCTTCATCACAAAGATCGACGCCACCACCGGGAAATTTGAGCAACGGAATTCGTTGAGCGCCCCCATGGGCATGGGCTATGAGTACCTCGATTGGCGCCCGCAGGACAAGATCAACAGCGTCACCACGCTGTACAAGGGCCGCTACGACATGCTGGAAGACGCCAAGGCCGGCGGACGGCAGGCCGGTGAGAAGCTCGCCGCCAAGTCGGTGGAGCCGGGCAAGTACGATGTCGTGCTGGATCCGTCGCACCTGTGGCTCACCATCCACGAGTCGGTGGGTCACCCGACGGAACTCGACCGCGTGCTGGGCTACGAAGCCAACTTCGCCGGCACCAGTTTCCTGACGCTCGACAAATGGCAGTCGAAGAAATTCAATTTTGGCAATAACCTGGTGAACATTGTCGCCGACAAGACGCAGGTTGGTTCGCTCGGTGCCGTAGGCTACGACGACGAAGGCGTGCAGTGCGGCAAGTGGGACCTCGTGAAAGACGGCATCCTGGTCAGCTACCAGACCATCCGCGACCAGGCGCACATCCTCGGCCTGAACGCATCGCAGGGCTGCTGCTACGCCGACAACTGGTCGAGCGTGCAGTTCCAGCGCATGCCCAACGTGTCGTTGCAACCCGGCAAAGAGAAGAAGAGCGTCGACGACCTGATCAAGGGCGTGGAGAAAGGTATTTACATCATTGGCGACGGCTCATTCTCCATCGACCAGCAGCGCTACAATTTCCAGTTCGGCGGCCAGCTGTTCTACGAAATCAAGAACGGCAAGATCGCCGGCATGTTGAAAGACGTGGCGTACCAGTCCAACACCCAGGAGTTCTGGAACGCGTGCGCGGGCATCTGCGACGAAAACGACTACCGCCTCGGCGGTGCGTTTGGCGACGGCAAGGGGCAACCCCCGCAGAGCAACGCCGTGTCACACGGGTCGTCTACGGCACGGTTCAACGGAGTCAATGTTATCAACACAGCTAGAAAAATCTGATTTATGGCGTTACTGACAAAAGACGAGGCTTTTGCACTCATGAAGAAGGTGCTGTCGTATTCCAAAGCGGAGGAATGCGAGGTAAACCTGAGCAACAGCGAGAACAACAACATCCGCTACGCCATCAATTCAGTAAGCACCAGCGGCCGCACGGTATCGAGCCAGTTGGTGGTGCAGTCGTCCTACGGCAAGAAAGTAGGCGTAGCCACCATCAACGAGTTTGACGACGCGTCGCT
>JAYRXB010000094.1:0-3675 GCA_041917735.1 Cyclobacteriaceae bacterium | reverse complement strand
TTTTTGTCAACCGGAGGCCGGATTTCTACTACCTTCGTGCCCGATCCGGTATTCTTGGTTTAGCATGGTTTCCCTTCGATCCCTCCGTTTGATTTTGTTGCTCCCTTGCCCGTTGTTGCTTCAGGCACAGCAGCAGGACTGTGTTGATAAAGATATCAAGGATGTTTTCAGGAGCAATAAGCGGGAGTTTGTGGAACCCAAGATTGTGATTAAGAAACCCACGATCATCCTCATTCCGGTAATAGCCTCTTCTCCGGCAACGGGATTTCAGTTGGGTGCAGCCGGCCAGGGGGCTTGGTACAATGGATTGCCGGAGGAAACCCGAATATCCCAGGCTTCGGCGAATGTGACAGTAACGGCGAAGAGCCAGGTGCTGATCACGATGAAATCTACTGTCATGTCAAATCAGGATAAGTGGATATGGACCGGCGATTGGCGATACTATTTCTATTCCCAATCGACCTATGGATTGGGTACAAACTCCCCGGACAGTGCGTCCCTGGATTATGGAGTCAACGTCGGCGGTGTTGATACGGAGTCAAACCCCGGCGAACAGCCGATGGAATTCCGTTGGCTCCGTTTGCACGAAACGGCACTTCGGCAGATTCGAAAGAATCTTTTTGCGGGTGTTGGGTATCACCTTGACATGTACCAAAACATCAAGGACAAGAATCTTGATCTTGCAAACAACAAGTTGACAGATCACTACATCTACTCCCTTCAACGCAGTTTCAATCCGGAGAAATATTCGGTTTCCGGTTTATCGGTTAACGTCGTTTACGATAGTCGCGACAACCAGATCAACCCGTACAAAGGAATCTATGCCAGTGGCAGCTATAAGCTCAATTCCACGGCACTGGGTAGTACGCGCGACAGCGAGTTTGCCTGGTTGGAATTCCGGGCCTACAAAGGACTTTCAGCAAAAAAGCCCCGGCATTTGCTGGCATTCTGGGCCTTTGCCAACAGCCTCGTCGGTGGAACCGCCCCTTACCTGACTCTACCTGCGGCCAACTATGACATGCGCAATCGATCAGCCCGCGCCTATGTGCAAGGTCGCTTTCGGGGAGAAGAAATGGTTTACAGTGAGTTGGAATATCGCTTTCCCATCTCCCGGTGTACCGGTGTGCTTGGCGGTGTGGTTTTTGTCAACGGCATTACCACATCGAACCGTGAACCCGGTGCCCAGGTCCGTGTGTTTGATTTCATCAAAGCGGGCTATGGATTTGGATTACGCATAGCCGCCGACAAACTATCCCGGACCAACATCGCCATCGACGTTGGTTTCGGTGAGAAGTCAATGGGAATTTATTTTGGCGCTGCAGAAGTATTCTGATCTCCAGGCGCAACAGACTCCGGAGGTGTCATCCACTCCTGAGCCAGCTTATAGGTCAACGAAAGAATCACAGCCCCCAGAAACAATCCGACAAACCCGGTTGCGATGAAGCCGCCGATCGACCCAAGAAAAATGACCAGCATGGGCACCGGCGCTCCTTTGCCCAATAACCATGGCTTGAGCACATTGTCGATGACAAGCACAAACAGGGACCAGGCCGAGAATAGGCTTGCGGTCAGCGTGTCGGAAGTAGACCACATGTAGATAATGAGGGGTATAACCACAGGCCCGACTCCTACCTGGATGATGGCGAGTACCAAACTGATCACGGCCCAGAGCCCGGCCAAGGGTACTCCGGCAATAAAGAACCCGAGCGATGCCAGCACGGTTTGGATGATCGCCACGCCCAAAATACCCTTGACAACCTGGCGAATGGTCGTTTCCGTTAATTGAACAAATTCTTGTCCGCGCGCACCGATTAGCCGGATGAATACCCGCTCCACGGCTTCCCCGCCAGATTTTGCGTAGGCCAGCATGACGCCCGCGATGATGATGGAGACCACAAACTCAAGGACACCCACACCAATCCCGGCGAGCGAACGGAACAGATACTTCGCGGCATCGCCGAGTTGCTCTTTATACTGCAGGACAAATGCCTGTGTGGAACGGGAGGCAAGCTCCCAAATATCAATCAGTGGTTTTGTAAAAGCGGGCCAATGGGTTACGCTCTCCGGGGGTGGTGGAATAAGATGGCCATTGATATCATAGGCGTCGCGAATGTGCCGGACACCTTCCAGCAGTGAATCCGCCAGCAGGATGCAAGGCACCAGGATGATCAGGAGAAAGGAGATGACCAACAAGCTGGCTGCAAGTCCTGCGCGGTTGCCAAGTCTTTTTCGCAGGCCCGTAAAAAGCGGAAATGATGCTACAGCAATGATGACACCCCAGATGAGCAACGGGATAAATGGCTTCAGGATCAGGAAGCACCAGCCCACCAAGGCAGCTAGAAGACCAAGACGAACAGCAATTTCGATGGCCGCCTTCAGGTAGTTTTTCTCGTTCAGAGGGGGTATGGAATCGTTCATTTTCGCGTCGGTTGTGAAGATGGTAGTGTGGTTACAATATCGTGAAATTGACTTCCAGTTTCATTTTTTGGAATGGGGCAGCGCAAAAACTGTTTGGATTCCGATGTTTGGGCCCATTTTGGACGGCTTCGGTTACGGATAATTGGAGCCATTGCTACGGAATACGAAAGAATAGGATATTTTTGCCTCCGCTTAATCCAATACTCCATCTAAATCCGCAGTTAGAATGAAAAAAGCAGCAGTTATTGTGTCCCTGCTTTTGGCTACCATGGCTTCTCTTCCGGCCATTGCCCAAGGCGTTAAGATCACCCCATTTTATGGGTACACCGTACAAGACAAAGTCCACGGCTATTATGGCGACGTCACCATTGGAGACGGATCGCATTATGGAGCCACACTCACCTACGAAAAGTCCAGCAACATGGCGGTTGATTTGATGTATAGCTATCAGTCGACCTCCTTTGGAGTGAAGATTCTTACGCCCGGAACCGGTTACCCCTCTGGGACATACAGTGGTTCGGTAAGTTACCTGATGCTGGGTTCCCGGCATAGCATGGATTTCAATGCCAAAGTGGCTCCTTATGGCGGGCTCCTCATCGGCGCCGCCATCTTCAATTCGGACGTCACATCCGAGACCTGGAAATTTGCTGTCGGCGGCAAGCTTGGACTGGTCTATCACGTCAACGAGAAGTTCGGGATCATGCTTCAGACACAATTGCTCGTCCCGGTACAGGGAGTCGGCGTGTATTTTGGAACCGGCGGCGCCGGGGCCAGCACTACTTCTTCTGCGACGCAGCTTGGATTTACCGGTGGATTGGAGATCAAACTACGATAAGACAACTTCTAAATGATTAACGCTATGAGAAAAAGAATGATTGCGTTCCTGCTGGTCGGCGCGCAGTTTGTGCTCTGGGGTTGCTACCTGGAAGGGCCTGACTACACAGAAGAATTGGACATCGTCTTGACGAATTACGATAACCAATATGATTTTGTCTCGAAGGGCACATACTCGTTGCCCGATCAGATCGTGAAAATCACTGGCAAACCGTCAGATCCGCCGGAATATGTTAAGCCGATCTACGCCGGTCCTATTCTGACATCCATCCAAACAGAGATGACGAAGTTGGGCTGGACAAAGGTGGATGTAAATGCCAATCCGGATGTTCAATTGATGCCCGCAGTGTGGTCGACTACGACCGTGGTAGGTGGTTCGTGGGGCGGATACTATTGCTGGTGGTACCCGTACTACTGCAGCGG
>JAYRXB010000093.1:0-4307 GCA_041917735.1 Cyclobacteriaceae bacterium | reverse complement strand
CGGAGGCCAAACAGACAGCAGACAATCAGGTGACCAAACTTAACGGTGACCTGAAGCAAATGCAGTCTACCCTCAGTGACAAAAACGCCCGCATTGCCGAATTGGAGGATCAGCTTGCCCGCATGCGCGGCGACCTTACTTCCGCACAGTCGGAGTTGGCCAACCTCAAGGCAAACCCGGTCATTAATCCGATGGATTTTTCGAAAGGGGTCGTTTTTAAAGTGCAGGTGGGCGCCTTCAAAAACAAAGACCTATCCAAGTACTTTGACAACAACCCGAACTTCGGCGGCGAAGCAGCAGGGAAAGATTCCAGTGATCCGCAGCGAATAACTATCGGTGTGTTCCGCGACTACTGGGAAGCCGATACATTCAAGAAATACATGCGCGATATGGGTGTAAAGGATGCCTGGATTGTGCCCTATAACGATGGTCAACGCACCGAGTTGAAAGATGTCCTTCCCGGTATCGAATTCGACAAAAACGGGCAGCCGAAGAAGCCCAAAAAATAGTCAGGAAAAAAGTACAGGCAAAAGCAGTGCGTTATCGGCGCACTGCTTTTTTGTTTTCTAATTTTAGCCAATGATTCGCCTCCTTCTGGTCTCGCTGGTCGCGCTTCCCGCATTCGGGCAGGTGAGGATGAATACCCTTGTGGTCAAGCCCGGGGAAGTGTACGAGCTAAAGGGGACAGACATTCTTGTGGTGGACACGCTCATCCTAATGGATTCCGCAACGCTACTCCTGAACAAGCTCAAGGCGGAGAACTTTGTCCATGCCAAAAAAATCGTCTTTTATCGAGGGAGCCTCATTGATGGAAAGGGAGTACATGGAATTAGCGGACGCCCGGGAAGGCAGGGTCCCTCCTCATCGGCGCCTTGCTCCAACGGCGGCTCCGGGCTGCAGGGAACCGAGGGCACCAACGGGGGGCATGGCATTTCGTTGTTCTTGTCTTTTCAAGACATCATCTTACACGGTGCGCCAACCATTGATATTTCCGGCGGAGATGCCGGTGACGGAGGCAAGGGAGGTATTGGCGGAGGAGGAGGCACGGGCACACGGCTTTGCGCGGGTGGAAACGGTGGCGCGGGTGGCCCCGGCTCCCATGGAGGCAATGGAGGCAACGCCGGCACCCTCACTTTCCAGGCTACACGAATTCCGGAACTCCGTTCCATGCTGGGTGAACAGATCATTGTACACAACTACGGAGGAAATCCGGGAACCGGTGGTGAGGGCGGTAGTGGTGGTTACGCTGGATTGAATGCCGCTGGCAAAAGTTCGCTCGATGGAAAATCCGGACGAAAAGGGCCGAAAGGAAAAGATGGTCAGACCGGCAAGCCAGGGGCTATACTCTTCCGGGACAAGTAATCATGAACAAGCGCTGGCTGCATAAGACGCGACCTCCACACGAAGAGGTGGATGCCCTGAGTCGAAGCATCAATGTCAACCCGGCGCTCGCCACGCTCCTTCTTCAGCGTGGAATCACCACGTTTGATGATGCGCGTCGCTTCTTCCGCCCTTCGCTGGACGACTTGCACGATCCCTTCCTCATGAAGGATATGCGGGCGGCCGTAAACCGGATCCAATTGGCCATTGATCGGCGGGAGAAGATTCTCATTTACGGCGACTATGACGTGGATGGCACTACGTCTGTGGCCTTGGTCTATAGCTACCTGAAACGGTTCTATCCAAATGTTGCCTTCTACATCCCCGATCGTAACGCTGAAGGTTACGGGGTTTCGCGTGCTGGCATTCTCTGGGCGGAAGAAAACAATTTCAGCCTGATCATCGCGCTTGACCTGGGTATCAAAGCTTCCGACATGGTTGTTCTTGCCAACAGCAAGGGCATTGATTTTATCATTTGCGACCACCATCTCCCGGACGAGCGCATTCCGCAGGCCATTGCCGTCCTGGACCCCAAGCAGCCCGACTGTCACTACCCGTACAAGGAGCTCAGTGGATGCGGCATCGGGTTCAAGCTCATGCAGGCCTTTGCCGTCACACACCGCGATCCAAACGAACTTTTCGAATACCTCGACCTGGTCGTTGTTAGCATCGCGTCGGACATAGTTCCCATCAGTGGTGAAAACAGGATCATGGCGCATTTCGGACTAAAGCAACTGAATGAGCGGCCACGACCGGGGCTTAAGGCACTCAAAGAAATTGCCGGCACAAAAAATGAACTGGACATATCCGGGGTTGTGTTTACGCTGGGTCCCCGCATCAACGCGGCCGGAAGGGTTGCCCACGCCCATGGCGCGGTGGACCTGCTCATTTCTGAAACCGAAGACCAGGCAAACGCTTTCGCTGAAAAGATCAACCTCAAGAACGACCTGCGCCGGGAGTTTGACCTGAGTATTACCGAGGAGGCGCTGGCCATGATTTCCTCCGATGAGCGGCGAAAACAGGCGAAAACAACAGTACTCTTCAAAAACACCTGGCACAAAGGTGTAATTGGCATAGTTGCTGCTCGGTGTGTGGAGCGATACTATCGTCCAACAGTGATCCTTACCGAAAGCAATTCGAAAATCACCGGCTCCGCGAGAAGTGTAAGTGGATTCGACCTGTATCAGGCCATCGAACAATGCAGTGATTTGCTTGAAAAATTCGGGGGTCACAAATATGCCGCCGGCCTAACCCTCGATCCCGCCAATCTCACCGCATTTGAACAACGTTTTGAAGAGGTAGTGGCTTCCACCATCACGGAAGAGATGCTAACTCCGGTTCTTGAAATTGACCTGGTGGTCAACTTCGACATGCTTACGCCAAAATTTCTATCCATCCTTAAGCAAATGGCTCCCTTTGGGCCAGACAACCAGCGCCCCGTGTTCGAAGCACGGCAAGTGTCCGTGATGAATGCGCTCTCCACATTCAAGGACCGGCACGTTCGCTTCCTGGCCAACCAGGCCCAAAACGACAATTTCTTCCAGGTCATCGGGTTCGACCTGATTGGCCACTATCATAAGCTCATGGAGGGTACTCCGTTCCGCATGGCGTTTACTGTCGAAGAAAATGCGTTCAACGGCACCACCAGCATTCAGCTTCGCGCCAAAGACATTACCTTTGAAACCCCATGACCCTTCGCGCTGAGAATCTTCTGAAGAAGTACAAGAACCGGACGGTGGTTAACAACGTCTCGGTCACCGTGGAACAGGGTGAAATCGTGGGCCTTCTGGGTCCCAACGGTGCCGGAAAGACTACGAGCTTCTACATGATTGTCGGGCTTATCAAGCCAAACGGCGGTCAGATCTTCCTCGATGACCTGAACATCACCGAGCTTCCGATGTACAAGCGGGCAAAACTCGGAATCGGCTACCTGGCGCAGGAAGCTTCGGTGTTTCGTGGATTGACGGTGGAAGAAAATATCATGGCACCCCTGGAGATGCGCGAAATGTCCAGGGCCGACCGCAAAGCAAAGGTGGAGAGCCTCCTGGAGGAATTCTCGCTTACCCATGTACGTAAAAACCTGGGAATGGTGCTTTCCGGCGGCGAACGGCGGCGGACAGAAATCGCACGCGCGCTGGCGGTTGATCCACACTTCGTCCTGCTGGACGAACCGTTTGCCGGTGTAGACCCCATCGCAGTGGAAGAAATTCAGTCAATCGTTGCCCGCCTGAAGAAGAAGAACATCGGCATCCTGATTACGGACCACAACGTTGACGAGACACTGACGATTACGGACCGCGCTTATCTCATGGTTGATGGAAAGTTGTTTAAGCAAGGAACCGCTGAAGATCTTGCAAACGACCCCATGGTTCGAAAGGTATACCTGGGTCAGAACTTCCAGCTCCGCCGGCATCCGCCGGTGAATCCCTAGAAGCGAACTTCATCACGGTGGTCCACCGGAATGCTCACCGGGAATCCCCCCACCCGCACCTTGATCTTACCCGTAAACCGAATGTCGTACTTCTTGCCTCCAAAGAGGCTGAGTATCGTATCCAGCAGGCCTGTATCATTCAGGGAAAGCTGAACTTCCAGCGGAATGGTGAACTCCGACTGGCCCTTGATCGCTGCATCGAGTTCCTGATTAATCGTAGCCGCCGGTTTCTCATTCAGAAGAATGTCCAGGTCTATTTTTTTCAGTCGAAGGGATCCTTTGTTGGGGTTGTAAAAAATTGCGTCTGCTTTTAGGATTGGGCTCGATCCGTTCTTTCCAAGGTCAACGCTACGGATGTGAACCTCACGGAGTATCACCGGCTCCTTGGGCGCGCAGGCAAACGCCGCCAATGCCACAAATCCAAAAAGAAGGAAGCGTCTCATATACATCGGGTATAGCACAATGATACAATATTCTACTTTTGTGTTGTGATGCG
>JAYRXB010000092.1:0-2049 GCA_041917735.1 Cyclobacteriaceae bacterium | reverse complement strand
TACTACAACTTCGACAGTGCCGCCGAAGAACCTACCGTCAATTTTTACGAATACGGCTTCCAAAACTCCCGGGGCTTCCGGGCGCTGAAAGTCTGGATGGCTCTGCAACAAATCGGAAGGTCGGGCTACGTTGAGCTGATCGGGAAAGATATCACCCTCGCGCAACTCTTGTACGAAGAAGCCCGAAAGCATCCCGACCTGGAAGCCGTCACGCAGAGCCTCAGCATCACCACCTTGCGGTATGTTCCCGCCGGGCATGCCCCCGGTCAGCTGACGGAAGAATACCTCAATCAACTGAATGAGCGTTTGCTCAATGAACTTCAGCGGGGCGGCGAAGTATTTTTGTCCAACGCGGTTGTCGAGGGGAAATATTGCCTGCGGGCCTGCCTGGTGAATTTCCGTACCACCGCCGAAGACATCGCAGAAACCGTTCGTATCATTTCCGAAAACGGGCGGCGGGTTCATGAATTACTTTTCAAGCACTGATCATCAACACCACAAAAAAATGAATACCGCGAGTGCCGATGAACGCATTGCCAAAATGACCTTTGCGTCGGTCTACCCGATGTACGTAGCCAAAGTGGAGAAAAAAGGCAGGACCAAGGCAGAACTGGACCAGGTCATCACGTGGCTGACGGGGTACAACAGCAAGAAGCTGAAGGAGCTCATCGACAAGAAAGCCACCTTCGATGACTTCTTCCGGCAGTCGACCCTGCATCCGAACGCGCACCTCATCACCGGGGTGATCTGCGGCTACCGGATCGAAGACATCCAGAACCCGTTGACGCAACAAGTTCGCTACCTCGACAAACTGGTGGATGAACTGGCGAAGGGAAAGAAAATGGAGAAGATCCTCCGATAACCCAACCCGTAACGCCCAATGCCATGGCAACGAAAACGGAAAAGCAACTGACTGCCGACCAGCGTACCCGGCTGTTCGGCGTGCTGAAATCCCGGTTTGAAAAAAATACGTCGCGGCACCCTGGCCTGACGTGGGCCGCCGTCCAGGCTCGACTGGAAACCAAGGGCGCCAGGCTGTGGTCGTTGCACGAGATGGAACGCACAGGTGGCGAACCTGACGTTATAGCCTTCGACAAGAAAACGGGCGAAGTGACCTTCGTGGATTGCTCTCCGGAAAGTCCGTCCGGTCGCCGCAGCGTTTGCTACGATCGGGATGGACTTGAATCCCGCAAGGAGGCACGTCCGAAAACCTCCGCGATAGATATGGCATCCGAAATGGGCATTGAGCTCCTCACGGAAGCCCAGTACCGCGACCTGCAGCGACTCGGAACGTTTGACGCAAAAACCTCGAGCTGGCTGACGACTCCGCCGGCAATCCGCAAACACGGTGGCGCTATCTTCGGCGACTTTCGCTATGGCCAGGTGTTTGTTTACCACAACGGCGCGCAATCGTACTATGCAGCGAGGGGCTTCCGTGGCGCGCTCCGGATATGAAAAGGCTGCAAGCGGTTTTTCGCGTACTTGCATGAAGAAGAATAACGCACTCGGCTATTCAATGGTGGCGATTCGATTCGCCGCGCTGATGCTCTGGCTGGCAGGGTGTGGAGGAGATTTTGAGCCGGATCTTTCCGGCTGGCAGGCTTACACACGGCACGGGCGTCAGCGCGTATACCTGTGGCTCGACGGCCGTGAAAAAGCGGTGGACCTGCCGGGTGATGAATCGATCAACTACCGGTTCGTTCAATGGACCAAGAAGGAGGATCAGCTGCTGGTTGTACAGGCTCAGAAGACCAGCGCGTGCTACGACTACCGGCTGGTGACGATCGACACCACGGGGGCCATCCTCGACACCGTCTACGTGGCGCCACCCAATACCCTGCTCAATTTCCGGCTGGCACCCAATGACAGCCTGCTGCTGCTAAAGACCTACATCGACTTGTGCGATGGGGATCCATACCGTTTCCGGTATACGTTTATGAATCGCTTCACCCACGAGGTGCTGCCCGACTCGCTGACCGTTACCGATGCGGCGGGCATCCCGTTACGCGAGAGTGTGTGGAGCCCGGACTCGCGTCGGGTGATTATTCC
>JAYRXB010000091.1:0-9506 GCA_041917735.1 Cyclobacteriaceae bacterium | reverse complement strand
AGTTTGGGCTGGAGGAGATGACCAAGGACATCCTGGACAATCTCCGCCGGGCTGGGTAGAGCGTGTTTTTTGTCGAAGGGTGGGCTCCCCGGGAATCCATTTCGTTGACCAATTCTCCTATCTTTCCTTCCTCAAACGCCCCGGATGAGCAAACTGAAGAAATTGGCCGGTGAAACGGCCCTTTACGGCTTGGGCAGCATCGTCCCCCGTGTTCTCAATTTCTTCCTCATCGCCCTGCACACCCGTATTTTTCACCCTGGCCAACTGGGGCTCTACACCAACCTTTATGCGTGGGTGGCCTTTCTCAATATTGTATACCTCTTCGGAATGGAGACCGCTTACTTCCGGTTTGCGACTCGCCCGGGAGCCGATGAGGAGCGCGTCTTCCGGTCCGCCCAGACGTTTATTCTCGCGCTGGGCATCCTATTGACCGGATCCCTGTTTATTTTTTCACAACCTGTCTCCGACTATTTCGGCATCGGAGACCACCCGGAATTTGTTCAATGGCTTGGGCTAGTCATGTTCATAGATGCCGTCGTCTCCATACCCTTCGCCCGCCTGCGCTTTCAAAAGAAAGCAAAGCAATTCGTCACGGCCAAGCTTGTCAACGTCGGCGTTGTCATTGGCCTCAACCTCTATTTCCTGCTTTTTGCTTATGACCCGGCATTGAACATCGGCCTGCCCATTCTGGCTAACCTTCTTGGAAACGCTTTCTACCTGTTGTTCTTCGGAACGGTCCTGGTGCGGTGGCGACCATTGTGGAATACGTCGGTCATCCGGGAGATGTTCACATACTCGTGGCCCATCATGCTGATGGGGCTCGCTGGCATGACGAACGAAATGTTCTCACGGCTTACGTTGGGATGGTGGCTCCCCGAAGGTTTTTATCCGGGTAGAGACACCGACTATGCCTGGGGGGTATTTGGCGCATGTTTCAAATATGCCACGATCATCAATGTAGTCGTACAGGCGTTTCGCTTTGCCGCCGAACCTTTCTTCTTCTCGAATGCACAGGAAAAAAATTCACCCGCACTGTTTGCCCGGGTCAATCACTATTTCATCCTCGTATGCAGTTTTATGGTGCTCAGTGTTGTTGTTCACCTCGACTGGCTGAAATACCTCATCGATCCGCCGTACTGGGAAGGCCTCGGCGTGGTGCCTTACCTTCTCTTTGGCTACGTATTTCTCGGCGTGTACTACAACCTGAGCATTTGGTACAAACTCACCGACCGGACGTTTGCCGGCACGGGTATCACACTGTTGGGAATGATAGTCACTGTCGGTCTCAACTACCTCCTCATTCCCGTTGCCGGATACCTCGGTAGCAGCTGGGCCACGCTGGCTTGTTACGGGACGATGGCGGTAGCCTCATACCTCCTCGGTCAGAAATACTACCCCATTCCATACCGCGTTGGCGCCGCCGTTCTCTACATGGGGCTTGCCGTGCTACTCATCAACCTTAGTTACGGGGTTACGTTTAATCATCCGGTTGTCGCTTTTCTTTTTCATTGCGCGCTAATGGCGATCTATGCAACGGTGGCTTATTTGCTTGAACGGGGTGAATGGAAACGGTCTGAGTCCCCGGCGTGACCCGAATTTATTTTCTACCTTTGATCACTCGTATCCAGCCGGTTTTTCCAGCATGAGTCTGCGCTTTCCTCACTTCTTTACCCGCTGCTTCACCCTGGTGTTCGCGATCATTTTTGCGGCTGCACCTGTTACCCAGGCACAGCGTGACAGAAAGAAAAAAACGCCCGAAGCCGAGTTGAACAGTTTGCGCATGCGGGAAGCGGAGTCTGTCTTTACCGAGGGTATGAAGTACTACCTGGTAGAAGACTACACCAAAGCACTCGGAGCATTTCAGCGGGCAGCAGAACTAAATCCGCAGGAGGCCATGATTTACTTCAAGATCGCCGAGGTGTATACCAAGAGTCAGAATCCCGCGGACCTTGTCCGGGCCGCAACCAGTATTGAGACGGCCATAAAGCTCGAGCGAAAAAACAAGTACTTCTACCTGCTGGCGGCCGACATATACGCAGCCCAGAACCAATTGAGCAAAGCCGAAGAAGCACTGGAAACACTAGGCCGGGAAACCGAAGACAATGGAGAGTATTTGTACCAGCTGGCGGCCATTTACCTCTATGATCGAAAGCCGGATGATGCCCTGAAAACCTATAATCGTGCCGAGGCGATCCTGGGTATCAGCGAAATCTCGTCGTTGCAAAAGCAAAAAATATACTTTGACCAGGGAAAGACCGAACTGGCTATTGCGGAAGGTGAAAAACTCCTCGCTGCCTACCCCGAAGAGGAGCGCTACGTGGTGGGCATAGCTGAAACGCTGGCCCAAAAAGGACAATGGAAGAAGGCCATCGAGTACCTGGAGGCGTTCCTGAAAGTTCATCCGGAAAGTGGACCTTCCAAGATTCTTCTGGCCGGTTTGTATCGCGACACCGGGCGGGAACAGGACTCACGCAAATTGATTTCCGAGGCCATCCTGGATCCTTCCGTGGAGCTCGAGTCAAAATTGCTGGTCGTACAAACCTACGCCGCGCAAATCACACAAAACACCGCCCGCCGAATTGCCGACGCAGACATCGCCGAATTTGTTACCGGGTTGTACCATGAATTGAAAAAGCAGTACCCGGAAGATCCCAACGTATTTATAGTTGGAGGCAATCTCTACATCAGCCTTCGCCAGAAGGCGGATGCGGAAGCCGCATACCTGGCTGCCATTCAACGGGGTTCATCCAGTTTTGAAGCATGGCAAAACCTGCTTGCCCTGGAAGCAGAGACCGGCAAGTTCGACAGCCTTGTCTTCCACAGCGAACAGGGCATGGAGATTTTCCCGAACCAGGCCATGCTCTATTACTTCAACGGCTACGGTCACCTCAGTCTTCGTCACTACCGTGAGGCTGCATCTTCCCTGGAGCGGGCAAAGAAACTAGCTGCTTCAAACCCGGGTATGCAACATGACATCAACGGTTTGTTGGGCGATGCCTACAACGGCACCAAGGAATACACTAAATCGGACCAGGCTTATGAGGCCGCTTTGGCACATTCGCCAAATGATCGCTATATACTCAACAACTATAGTTACTACCTGGCCTTGCGAAAAGAGCACCTCGACAAGGCAGAGCGCATGGCCGCCCAGGTGGTGAAGGAAAATCCGAACGACGCAACGTACCTGGATACCTACGCATGGGTGCTGTATGCGCGCGACAAATTCAAGGATGCCCGAAAAGTGATAGAGGAAGCGCTTGCTCTCCCCGGCGCATCTGCCATTCACTATGAACACTACGGTGATATCCTGTTTCAACTTGGCGAAGTCGATCAGGCCGTTCGCCAATGGGAGAAAGCCAGATCTATGACCGGCGACCATGAATCCCTGGACCGCAAAATCGCGAACCGCCGTCCACACTAAACCAGTGTATTTCTTCACCGCAAGAGTTACCTTTGCGATTCATGAAAAATGCCGTCGTTACCCTGGTCGCTGCCGGGCTGCTCCTTGTAGCCTGCTCCAGGAAAGTCATTCCCCCCACGGCACCCCCTCCCGCCAGCCTCGAGATACAGGAGATAGACTTCGATTACTTTCATGGCAAGGCGCGCCTTGTTTTCAATGACGGCAAGAAAGAACGGGAGGTTAAGGCACACATCCGGATACGCAAAGACAGTGTCATCTGGATGACGTTCACCGTTATCGGTGTGCAGGGTGGGCGGGCGCTGATCAACAAAGACTCCATTACCATTGTAAGCACCGTCGATAAGGAATACTACGTGTTTGATTATCCGAGCCTCTCCCGCCGATTCAATTTTGAAGTAAGTTACCAGACCATCCAATCGGCCTTCCTGGGAAATCTCATTTCATCCCGCCAGGAGGCTGACAAGATCACCCAGGGCAGCCAGTTTAACCTCCTCGAGCAACAACGTGCTACGGTATCACTGCTCAACTTTATCAACCCTACAACCAAGAAGCTGGAGAAAGTGGAGCTTAAGGAAGCCAATACCCAAAACTCGGCCTCCATCACGTATTCCAATTTCCAGCCGGTGGCCGACAAGACCTATCCATTCAATGGCAATATCAGTATCCTGTACAAGACCGCCAGTGGCGTGGTAAACACCACCATCACCCTGGAGTACAACAAAGCGGAAGTTGGCGATAAAGAACTGAAGTTCCCCTTCAACATTCCCAGGAAGTATGAGCGCCGGTAGATCACTTGCCATCGCCTGGACATTGCTGTTTCTTGCGCTTGCCCCTGTATGGGCGCAAAAGAACAAATCGCAACTGCAGAAGGAGAAGCAGGCTAACCTGAATCGAATCAAGGAAACCGAGAAGATACTAACGCAAACGTCCAAAGAAAAACGAAACTCCCTCGGCGAACTTGCGGCCATTACACAACGGGTCAGGCAACAGGAAGCCCTCATTCTCTCGATCCAGTCGGAGATTGAACTCATGAACCTGGACATCGGTGAGAACAATGAAATCCTCCGTGCACTGCAGACCGACCTGGCCAAACTCAAGGAGGAGTACGGAGCCATGGTTTTTTCAGCACAGAAAACCAGTGGCGGAGTCTCCAAGCTCATGTTCTTGTTTGCTTCCTCCACGTTTGATCAACTGGCCATGCGGGTAAAGTACATGGAGCAGTACAGCGCGGCACGTAAAGAGCAGGCTACGGTGATCCGAAAAGTGCAGGAGCAATTGGCCGAACAAGTGCTGCTGATCGAGGGCAAAAAGGATGAGAAGAATGAACTCCTCAATGAGGAATTGGCGGAAAAAACAAAATTTGATGACCTCAAGAAAAAACAAAACACCATTGTTCGATCGCTTGAGAAAGAGGAAAAGAGGCTCAAGTCGGAACTGAATGAGACACGAAAGGCCGTTGCCAAGCTGGATCAATTGATCAGCGCGATCATCAAGGAAGAAATGGAGCGCGCAGCGCGCGAAGCCCGGGAAGCCGCCGCGCGAAAAAAAGCCAAGACCCCGGCCAAATCACCGGAGGCGGTCGCCCTTTCCAATTCCTTTGAAGAGAACAGAAACAAGTTTCCCTGGCCTGCCCACGGTTTCATTTCGCAGCGATTCGGTCGACAGAAGCACCCGGTGCTCAAAGGCATCGTGCTTCAAAATGATGGCATAAACATTCAAACCGCACAGGGAGAAAAGGCTCGTGCCATTTTCCCGGGTGAGGTCCGCGCCGTGGCGTTCTACCCCATTCTGGGAAACTCCGTGATTATTAGTCATGGCGAATATTTCACGGTCTACTCCGGCCTTCGCGACGTTGTTATCAAGAAAGGACAGAAAGTAACGGCCAACCAGGAGATTGGCCAAATCCTTGTAAACGCCGAAGGAATTTCCGAACTCCGCTTCCAGATTCGCAAAAACACCCTGGCACTCGACCCCGAATTGTGGCTTAAGGACTGAATACGGGCCATTTTTCCGTCCATCCCAATCCACTGAATAATTCAGAATTTTGCGCTACTTTTGAAGCTCAATTCGTATCTCATACTCATTAAACTCGTAATCAGATGAAAGCAGTTCTCTTGCTTCTGGGTGGTGTTGGTTTCCAGGAAATCCTCCTCATCGGAATTTTTGTCCTGGTGTTCTTTGGCGCGAAGAAGATTCCTGAATTCATGAAAGGCCTTGGCAAAGGCGTTCGCGAGTTTAAGGACGCTATGAGCGACGTCAAGAAAGAAGTGGAAGATTCCGGAAAACAAGCCGGCAGGCTGGAGGACGGCAAATAATCCGTGCCTACCCGACGCGAGTCCCTCTCGGATATACAGCAGGATCTCCGAAGGGGCACACGCACGTGTGAATCCCTGGTGGGTGATTACATCACGCGAATCACCGCCAACGCTGATCTCAACGCCTTCCTTTCTGTTTACAGCGAAGAAGCGCTCCACCAGGCCTACCTCATCGACAGGAAAATCAAAAGCAACACCGCCGGGAAGCTTGCCGGGCTGGTCGTTGGTTTAAAGGATGTCTTTGCCCATCGCGATCATCCCCTCCAGGCAGCGAGCCAAATTCTGGGCCACTATACATCACCGTATAACGCCACCGTTGTCGATCGCCTCCTGAAAGAGGATGCCATCATCATCGGACGGCAGAACTGCGATGAGTTTGGGATGGGCTCCTCCACGGAGAACTCCGCGTTTGGTCCGTCCCGAAACCCGATCGACAAAACGCGTACACCGGGTGGGTCCAGCGGCGGGTCAGCAGCAGCCGTTGCCGCCGGCCTTTGTGGAGTGGCCATCGGCTCCGATACGGGAGGATCTGTCAGGCAGCCCGCCGCGTTTTGTGGCATCTACGGTCTTAAGCCAACTTATGGTCGCATCTCCCGGCATGGACTGGTTGAGTATGCCTCGTCTTTCGATACTGTGGGTCTGCTCACGAACAACATAGCGGACATGGGTCCCATCCTGTCCTCAGTTGCCGGGCCGGATGAGCACGACAGCACCTCATCGTCACAGCCCGTACCCGAATATGGCCTACAGGACTTCGGCCGACCATTTCGAGTAGCCGTGTACCGGGAAATCCTGGAGGCCTCGTCCCTGCAGCCGGAAATCAAGGAAGCACTTCACAATGCCATAAGCAGCCTGGCGAACCGGGGCCATACGGTGGAGATTCTCGATTTTCCGTTGCTCGACTTTCTCCTTCCCACCTACTATATCCTCGCCACGGCAGAAGCCAGTTCCAACCTCTCCCGTTATGATGGCATACGCTTTGGGCATAGGGCCCCCGCCGCCCCCGCACTGGAAGTCATGTACAAGCAAACACGCAACGAGGGTTTTGGATCGGAAGTAAAGCGGCGGATTCTCCTCGGCACCTTTGTGCTGAGCGCAGACTATCACCAGGCTTACTACCTGCAAGCCCAAAAAGTTCGTCGTCTTATTCGAGAAAAAACAAAGGACCTGCTGCGCACCTTCGATGTGCTGCTTATGCCCACCACACCAACAACTGCCTTTCCGTTAGGGTCAACACCCGATCCATTATCCATGTACTTCGGCGACATCTTTTCCGTGCAAGCCAATGTGGCGGGTGTACCCGCGCTGTCCTTTCCCGTTGGCAACGACAGCCTCGGATTGCCCATTGGGCTTCAGGTGATCGCTGATGACTTCAAGGAAGATACCTTGCTGTCTTTCGTACGAAACTTCGAGGTTGGTCGTTAAACCATGCATGCCTATTTTTGTTGGATGAAGCGGACCGCTACGGTACTGGTTTTGACGCTCTTATGCAGCGTGGGGGCAGCCCAGGAAGTGTCGCTGGACCGTGATTCCCTTGCCGAGCAGGTCGAATCCGGAGTCCTGGCCGGCGACTCGCTTTCCGACCCGTTGCTGTTTGCCCTGCCTCAACGATACGAATACATCCCCGCCGAAGAAACGCCAGAACTCGTTGCGGATCGGTTGTCCTGCCTGCAGCAAACGATCCCGCTAACATACACTAACAATGTTCACGGCTTTATCAACTTCTTCACGATCCGGAATCGCGACTATACGCGCCTGATGCTGCGACGCAAGGACCTCTACTTTCCGATGTTTGAAAAGCACCTGGCAGAGCATGGCCTGCCCGATGAACTGAAGTACCTCTCGATAATTGAATCGGGATTGAACCCGCGCGCCATTTCCCGTGCCAGTGCCGTTGGGCTCTGGCAATTCATGTCGTTCACCGGGAGGTACTTTGGGCTGCAGAACGACGGCTACGTCGACGACCGGATGGATCCTGAGAAATCCACCGAAGCTGCCTGCCGCTACATGAAACAATTGTATACGATTTTCGGCAACTGGGAACTTGCCCTGGCGGCCTACAACTCCGGTCCGGGCACGGTAAAGCGGGCGATCCGTCGTTCCGGGTACAAAAGGACTTTCTGGGAAATATACCGTTACCTTCCACGGGAGACCCGGTCGTATGTTCCGCAGTACGTTGCGATAATCTACGCCATGAACTATGCCGAAGAGCACAACCTGGCCGATCTTGATCCGGAAGAGGTAATGCCCCACGACACCCTGATGGTACGTCACTATGTTCACCTGGAAACATTTGCCAAACTCACCGGCACATGCGTGGATGATCTGCATGTTTTAAATCCTTCGCTCCGAAGAAATGCCGTTCCGGCACGCGAAAAACCTTTTGTGCTAAAGGTTCCCGTATTCGCTAAAGTCAATCTGGAAGCCAACCGGGCCGGTATCCTTGATTCCTCATCGCGGGTGGGAAAGAAGGAAATCGAGGCACTTGTACGAAACGCTCCGGGCAACACCACCGGTCGTGAGCCGATTATATATAAAGTCAAGTACGGTGATGTACTGGGCCTGATTGCGCAGCGGTACCGGGTCCGCATCGATGATCTCAGGAAGTGGAACAACCTTCGCGGCAACATGATCCGTACGGGCCAGAAGTTGACAATCTGGGTGATTCCCACACAACGAACGCAAGCCGCGGTGACACCCGCTGATGCGCCGGCCGACAAAACGTACATCGTTCAACAAGGAGATACGCTCTGGAACATATCCAGGAAATTCAAAGGTCTTACCGTCGAGAAGATAAAGTCCTTGAACAAGCTCAAGGACAACCAACTTTCTCCCGGCATGAAACTCATCCTGGGTTAATCCCCCGCCCGCTAGCCCCGTCAGGGGCGATATAATGTTAGCCCCGTCAGGGGCACGATTATTCTGATCGCAACGAATCAACCGGGTTGACCAACGCCGCCCGAACCGACCGATAACCCACGGTAGCTGCTGCAACCAGCAGGGTTAGAAAAAGCCCGCCCAGAAACAATTCCGGCCCGAGCGTGATCTTGTAGGCAAACTCACTCAGGTACTCGTTCATCAAGTACCATGCGACTGGTGCTGCAACAGCAAAGCCAACCGCGATCAGCACCACAAATTCCCTGGAGAATATGAAGAGAATATTGTTCACACTGGCTCCCATGACCTTCCGAATCCCAATCTCCTTGGTTTTTTGGTTGGCCATGAATGAAGCGAGGCCGAACAACCCCAGGCAGCCAATGAAAATTGCCAGGCTGGTGAACGCGGAGAGCAGCGTGGACAGCCGCGATTCGCTTTCATAGAATTCACCGATAGCCTGGTCCATGAACTCGTAGGAGAAAACATACTCGGGATACGTTGCCTCCCACATTTTCTGAATGGCCGGCACAGCGGTCTGAATGTCCGTCGGGCGGATTTGGAGGGATAGCGTCCGGTAATTCCGGATGCGATTCAGCATGATCGTCGCCTCAATGGGCGTATGCAATGAAACGGTATGAAAATCCTTAACAACGCCAACCACCGGAAGCTTCTTTCCCCACATATCTACTCGTTTGCCCACGATATCGGCAGGGTTTTCATGCCCTGTCACGCGCGCCAGCTTTTCATTGACCAGAAATCCCTGCGCTGTATCGAGGTCCGCCAGGTTACTTCCCGCCACCAGCTTCAGGTCATACAAGGTCAGGTAATTGGCATCAATGGTCTTTACCTGCGTCTCATAGAATTCCGAGCTGCCCTCCAAAGAGAACCCCGTT
>JAYRXB010000090.1:0-3362 GCA_041917735.1 Cyclobacteriaceae bacterium | reverse complement strand
GTTGCTGCCACATATTCGGATGTGAATAGCAGCAAGAGGATGGCGCAAAGCAGTTTCCGGGTGGCCTTCATAAGGGGTGAAGCACAAAGATTCAAAAAGGAGATGCGAATTTCCTAATGGAAGTGGCCAACTACGGTTTCCAGGTCTTCAAGAATTCCTTCAGTTTCCTGATTTCCGAAGGCTTATGGGCGGGAAAGTTGGCGATCCGAAACGTGGTGGCCTTCCAATCACCATATCCTTCACCCAGCAGCAGGCCTTTCTTTTTGGCGGCGGCCTTCAGTTTTGGAAGTACCCCGGGGGGCACCCTGACCGTCAGCACCGTTTCAGACCGGGCACCGGAGTGGTTCACCAGCAGTGAAAGTGCTGGATGCTCTTCCATGAACCTGACCCAGTCTGCGGAGCGCTTTCGAATCATCGCATGTGTTTCGCGGATGACTGGCGATGCTGCTAGTGATCGATTCAGTAAATAGATACCCAATATGTTTGGTGTATGCGTGGTCTGATGCTTGCGCATCATCTCAAACTGAAAGGGCAGACTGTTGTAGTGGTTTGATCGCCCCATGCGCTCGGCGGCGGCCACGGCACGCGGACTGCAAATGAGAAGGGCAAGCCCGGCGGGAAGACCAAAACACTTTTGTACGGAGGCAAACCACACGTCGGCTTGACGGAGATCGAGGTCGACGCCGCCCATGGACGAAGTCGCGTCCACGGCAATGAGTGGGCCGGGAAACTGTGAACGAATTTTTTTCAGCAAGGCCCGGTGTAGTGCCGTGCCGTTTGATGTTTCGTTTTGAGTCAGGCAAAGGACCTCGGCCTTTTGTACGGCCAACGCCCCGGGGTCAAGAGGTTTTTGGAAATCGAAGACCTGCGCCCGGGATCCAGGTACCAGCTTTTGGGTATACCGGAACCACTTGTCGCCGAAAGCACCGTTGTATACATGCAGGCTTTCGTGGTTGATCAGCGATTGCGCGATGATCTCCCAGCATTCGGTGGCGGATGAAACAAACAGTACGGTGTAATCCTTGGGGACATGCAACTTCTTTTGAAGCAGGGTAGTGGTGCTCTTTATAAGCGCCATAAACTCCTCGCTGCGATGACTCATGCTGAGGATCCCCGTGCGGAAGGCCTCTGCAGTCCAGCGGGGAACCCCGTCGTACACCCGTGATGGCCCGGGGTAGAAGCTGATCATGGAAGTACTCAGGATGTTCGGTTCATCAGGTAAACCAGCGCCAGCACATACCCTTGCAGCCCGAATCCGCTGATCAGGCCGGCGCAGTTGGCAGAGATCAGGCTGCGGTGGCGAAATTCCTCACGGGCATAGATGTTTGAGATGTGGACCTCGACTACCGGGACCGTGATGGCGGCGATGGCATCGTGGATGGCGACCGAAGTGTGCGTGTACGCCCCCGCATTGAGGATGATGCCATCGTAGGAGAATCCGACATCCTGCAGTTGGTTGATGATTTCCCCTTCGATGTTCGACTGGAAGTAGTGCAACTCTGCTTGCGGGAAACTCTGCTGCAGGGTTTGAAAAAACGATTCAAAGGCCTGCGTGCCGTAAACTTCCGGCTCGCGCTTGCCCAGGAGGTTCAGGTTAGGTCCGTTGATGATCTGTATTCTCATGAGCCGGCTTTATGCTTGATGGGAAGGTAAACGAAGATATCCTTGATGCCTTTCCGCAAGGTATAGTCCATGTCGGTGGCGTAGTCAATGTCCGTGCTGGCCCAACCGCGCCAAAGCAGCTTTTTGGTTTTCAGGTCGTACATCTCAATGATGAGCGTTCCTTGTTTGTAGTAGTTGGCGGTGACTTCGCCACCTGCAACAGGTACCACGCCGCCTACATAATACCCGGGACCTCCATAGTAGGCTGGGCTGGCCACCCCGACGCCCACACTCACGGAAGGAGATTGGGAATAACGCACGTGGTCCTCCAGGCGGGTGTCAAACATAAAGACAGCATCGGGGTTGTGGATATCAACCGTCATTCCCTTCGCTTTCAGTTCGGCATCGGCCAGGTACTGGATGCTGCCACCGTACAGTTTGTCGTCGCGTCGATGGCCCAGGACGGTGTCGCCGGGCACCATCCAGGCGTACGATTTATAGGCCTTCAGATCGACCCCTTTAGCACGCCAGTTGGACGTGTGAATGCCCGACGAGCACGCTGAAAGCAGGGCAACAAGAATAAGAAAAACAGAATTAAAGATGGGGCGTATGCGCATAGGGTTAACGATCTTTACAAATGTCGCGAAATAATCAGGGGAACGAAACGTCATGAGCAAGAAATCGTGGGAGCTTGACATCCGGGATTTCAGCAACTACCTCAAGTTGGAGCGGTCGCTGTCCGAGAATTCCATTGAAGCCTATGTGCGCGACATCAGCAAGCTGGCGCAATACATCGAGTTGAAGCAAACCGGCGTCGTGCCGGAGGAAGTTACGTACAAGCAGCTGCAAGGCTTTCTCAAGTACCTCAACGAGCTGGGCATGAGCGCCCACAGCCAGGCGAGAATTCTGTCCGGTGTGAAGGGGTTCTTTAAATACCTCTTGTTTGAAGAGCGCCTGGATAAGGACCCAACAGCGTTGCTGGAGGGGCCACGCCTGGGTCGGAGGCTTCCCGATACGCTGGACTACCCGGAGATCGTAAAGTTGCTGGAGTCCATCGACATGTCGTCGCCGGAAGGTGGAAGGAACCGGGCCATGCTGGAGGTGTTGTACAGTTCGGGGCTGCGGGTTTCTGAGTTGGTAGAACTCAAGCGCGCCAATGTCTACTTTGATTTGGGTTTCCTGCGCGTAGTCGGCAAGGGCAACAAGGAGCGGCTCGTGCCCATCGGAAGGGATGCGATGAAATTTCTCAAGAGTTACCTCGAAGATATTCGCGTGCACATTCCGGTGCAGAAGGGGTTTGAGGGTTATGTCTTTTTGAATCGTGCCGGCCGCAAGATCTCGCGGGTGACGGTGTTCCTGATGATCAAGGCGCTGGCTGCGAAAATTGGCCTGAAGAAGAGCATCAGTCCGCACACCTTCCGGCATTCATTTGCTACTCACCTGATTGAGGGTGGCGCCGATTTGCGTGCGGTACAGGAAATGCTGGGGCATGAGTCCATCACGACGACAGAGATTTACACCCATTTGGACCGGGATTACCTGAAGCAGGTGATCACCGAGTTTCACCCGCGCAGTTGACCCGTTTAGAATTGCAGACTGAAGCTTACGCTGGCACTCTTGCTGAGTGCGGGAAGTGAGTTGGCGGCTTCAAGCTCCGTGTCGGAATGGCTGTACAAAGTGACCAGGTTTCGGAAAGACAACGCCACGAAACCCTTCATTCGTGAGAAAAATGGGAACTGATATCCGACGGAGATATCCCT
>JAYRXB010000089.1:0-7488 GCA_041917735.1 Cyclobacteriaceae bacterium | reverse complement strand
CTGCATCGCCTGGCGGGCCCATTCCGTGACCTGGGCGCGAGCAGCTTGATCCAATGGATTTCCTTTGATGCTTAGAATCTGAATCCGGGGATACGCAAACAAGGCTTTGGGAAAGTTGGATAGGCTGTTCGAGGCGATGTCAAGATTCTCCAGGGCGGTTAAGGCCAAAAGGGCTGAAGGGAACTCTATCAGTTGGTTATTGTTGACCCGGAGGACCCGCAGGCTGTCCATCTGGCCTACCGAGGAAGGTAGCGAACTCAAGCGGTTGTGATGCAGGTAAAGTTCCCGGAGGTTGCGCAATTCCCCCAGAGTTTCCGGCAAGGTGTACAGGCGGTTGTTAGCGGCGTAAAGGATCTCCAGGTTTTTCCAGCGGCGGATCGCGGTATCCAACTGTTCAAGCTGATTGTAATACAAATCGATGACGCGCAGGTTGGATAGATTGTAGATTTCCCGAGGAAGCACCTTCACGTTGTTCTTATATAGCGATAGCTGCTCCAGGGACGTCAGCTTGCCGATCTCCGGGTGAATCTCTTCGACCTGGTTTGCATTCAGGTTCAATTTTTTCAATGACCGGAATTGTCCGATGCTTTTGGGTACGACCTTCACCTGGTTGGAAGTGAGCACAAGTTCTTCGAGCGTGGGAATAGTTGCTGTAAGGTCATTCAGTGTTAGGCGATTCTCCGTCAAGGTCAGACGTTTGAGCTTGGGCACTCCGCGCAAACGGGGAAAGTGGTCCAGGCTGCTGCGGGAAAGATCGAGGGCCTCGAGGTTAGTGAATTTCCGGAAGCTTTTCGGGCGACGGTCTGTCACATCATCGTTGATCACCAGGGAAGTGATCCGGGCGTTCTTGCTTAATGTGACCCGTCGCTTGGGGCGGTTGTTTAGGAGCGCGATCTTCTGAAGGTTCTTCAGTTCGGCAAGCCGGGCAGGGAGCTTTCGGATCCGGGTGTTGATGAGTTCAAGTTCCTTGAGGTTAGTAAACAGGAAGAGGCTGTCCGGCAATTCTTTCCCCGGAAAGTCAACCAATGAAACCCGGGTAATGGTGGATACATCCGCGGGTCGTTTGTCGTACCGAACAAACAGGGGAGACGGCCGGTATTCGGTGCGGTAGCCAATGGCCTTTTCCCGCAATGCGATAAGGGCTTTGGATAGGCTGTCGATCCGGAAGGTGTAGCGAGGGTTTCGGATAGCATCAGTCATACGGTCCGTAGTCTCCACGTATGCCAGGGAGTCTGTTTTTGTCGCGAAAACAGGTACCCGGATCTGACCGTGGAGGGCGACTACAGAATGGAGTAGCGCGAGCGCCAGGAGAGTCTTGAGCATCGTCAAAATTAGGCTAAAAAACGGGTGTCAAAATGTTTCAAAATCAGCGGAGAAAAATGTCAAAAATAGTTAGTTCCGGAGCAGCCAAAATGCCGGTTTTTACCCCCAAAATCGTTATTTTTGACCCCTTTGTAAATGAACGAAATGACAGCAGAAAAGACGAAAAAGGCCGCGGAATACTCGGCCAGTAACATACAGGTCCTGGAAGGCTTGGAAGCCGTACGGAAAAGGCCGGCCATGTACATTGGCGACGTTAGCGTAAAGGGCCTCCATCACCTCGTTTGGGAGGTTGTTGACAACTCTATCGACGAGGCGTTGGCCGGGTATTGCGATGAGATCCGGGTGACGATCAATCCTGACAACTCGATTACCGTGGCGGACAACGGGCGGGGTATCCCCACCGATATGCATGTGAAGGAAAAGCGGTCGGCCCTGGAAGTGGTTATGACGGTGCTCCATGCGGGGGGTAAATTCGACAAGGACACCTACAAGGTGTCTGGCGGTCTCCACGGCGTAGGGGTATCCTGCGTGAATGCCCTTTCCATCATGCTTCGGGCGACTGTCTATCGCGAGGGCAAGGTATTCCAGCAGGAATACAGCCGCGGCATACCGCAGTACCCCGTCAAAGTGGTCGGGGAATCTGACCGCCGGGGCACCACCGTGGACTTCAAGCCAGACCCGGAGATCTTCCCGGTTACCGAATACAACTATGCAACGGTCTCCGGCCGCTTGCGGGAATTGTCTTTCCTCAACCCGGGTATTCGCATTTTCCTCACCGACCTGCGTGAAAAAGATGAGAAAGGCGAACCCCGCACCGATACCTTTTTCTCGGAAGGGGGTTTGAAGGAGTTTGTCATGTACATGGATTCCACCCGCGAGAAGCTTATTTCAGAGCCTATATTCGTGGAGTCAGACAAGGGATCCACGCCGGTGCAGGTAGCGATGAACTACAACACATCGTTTAGCGAGAACCTGGTGTCGTATGTCAACAACATCAACACCCACGAAGGAGGTACACACGTAGCCGGTTTCCGGCGCGCGCTGACCCGTACGCTCAAGGCCTATGCGGAGAAATCCGGCCTCATGGATAAAGTCAAGATCGAAATTAACGGCGACGACTTTCGCGAAGGACTGACGGCCGTAGTGTCGGTGAAGGTGGCTGAACCACAATTCGAGGGGCAGACCAAGACCAAGCTCGGCAACTCCGAAGTGATGGGTGCCGTGGATCAGGCGATGGGCGAGGCGCTTCAGAATTTCCTGGAAGAGCACCCCAAGGATGCCCGGATGATCGTCAACAAGGTTATCCTGGCTGCCCAGGCACGCCACGCAGCCCGCAAGGCGCGCGAGATGGTACAGCGCAAGAACGTGCTTTCGGGAACGGGCCTTCCCGGAAAACTGGCAGACTGCGCCAGCACAGACCCGGGCGTATCCGAGTTGTACCTGGTGGAAGGCGATTCCGCAGGAGGATCAGCCAAGCAGGGGAGAAACCGTCATTTCCAGGCCATCCTTCCGCTTCGGGGGAAAATCCTCAACGTGGAGAAGGCGCAGGAGCACAAGATCTATGAGAACGAGGAGATCAAGAACATCATCACGGCACTGGGTGTGAGCTTTGGAACCTCCGAAGACGACAAGGCCCTCAACCTCACCAAGCTTCGCTATCACAAGATCATCATCATGACAGATGCCGATGTGGATGGCAGCCACATTCGAACATTGATTCTGACGTTCTTCTTCCGGTACATGCGCGACCTGATTGAGCAAGGTTACGTTTACATTGCACTGCCTCCGCTCTACCTGTTGAAGAAGGGCAAGGAGGAACGCTATTGCTGGAATGAGCAGGAGCGCGATGCCATGATCAAGGAGATGACCCGCGATGGCAAGGAGGACAGCGTGGGGGTTCAGCGTTACAAGGGTTTGGGTGAAATGAACCCGGAACAGTTGTGGTCCACGACCATGGACCCGGAGAGGCGCACCCTCAAGCTCGTCACCATTGAGTCGGCCGCAGAAGCCGATCACCTGTTTTCGATGCTGATGGGCGATGAGGTAGCACCCCGTCGTGAGTTTATTGAGAAGAACGCCAAATACGCCAATATCGACATCTGATCGTCGGCAGGTATGGAAGAGGATGAAGAAGAACTGATTGCAGAGGTACCGGCGCATGCTCCTCAACAGATTGCGGAAAGTCGTTACATCAGCCGCGACCTCAGTTGGATAAAATTCAATTACCGGGTGCTGGACCAGGCCATGAGCCCGGAGCGCAGCATCTTCGACCGGTTGAAGTTCTTCTGCATTACGGCCTCCAACCTCGATGAGTTTTGCACCATCCGTCTTGGCAGCCTGTACAACTACCTTGACTACGGAAAGGAACGCTATGACTACAGCGGGCTCCGGGAAACGCCGTTCCGTACGACGCTGCTGCACGAGATCCAGAAGTTTCTCCGTGATCAGCATGGGTATTATGTAAATAACCTGAAGCCGCTCTTTGAGCAGAATGGTTTCCGGCTCGGGCAATACGAATTCCTGTCGCAGAACGACAAACAGCGCGTCGACCAGTATTTCATCCGCACCATCTACCCGATGCTGACGCCGATGATGTTCGACAGCTACCACACCTTCCCGACACTGAAGAACAACCGGCTCCTGCTCGGTGTGGTTACCCGAATCCCAGGCGACCACAATCAGCCCCAAAAGGCCTCTTTCATTCAGATTCCCAGCAATATTTCCAGGTTCTTCGAGATACTTCAACTGGATGGTACCATTTCCTTCGTGCCGGTGGAGGACATCATCATTCACAACATCCATCACCTCTTCCGAAACGTGGAGGTGCTTTCGGTCAGCTTGTTTCGCATCAACCGCAACGGCGACTTTACACTGGAAGAGAGCGAGGATATCGAGACGAATTTCCTGGAGGAATTGAAACGCAAGTTGCAGACGCGGAGAACAGGGCGTGTGGTGCGAATGGATGTCATGGATGGCGCCGACCCCTGGATGGTCAGGCTGCTCAAGATTCAATGGGACCTCGATGTCCTGAACATATTCACGGTTCCGCGGGAAAGCCTGCTGGATGTTACGGGCCTGAATCAAATCATCGGACACAAGGAGTTCAAAACACGGAAGGCGGTGACGCCTCCGCCAATCAAGCCGGTCAGTTTCCCGGAGCAAGGTACGGCTGATCTCTTTGAGGTGCTCAAAACACGGGATATCCTGCTGCACCATCCGTACAACTCCATGGACCCGGTACTGGAACTGTTGGAGAAGGCGGCGGAAGACCCGCTGGTGCTGTCGATCAAGATAACCATATACCGGCTCGCCCGGGAGTCACGCGTCAGTGCGGCCTTGCTCAAGGCGGCGGAGAACGGAAAACACGTGTCCGTGCTGTTTGAGGTGAAGGCCCGATTCGACGAGGAGAACAACCTCCGGGAGGCGCAGCGCCTGCAGCGGGCTGGATGCTTTGTAATCTATGGCTTTGGTACCCTGAAAACCCATACCAAATTGCTGCTGATTGTTCGGCGCGAACCGGACGACCGTGTGTTTCGCTACGTGCACATCGCCAGCGGCAACTACAACGAAACGACATCACGGCTCTATACCGATATCGGTTTGCTGACGACCCAGGAGACCTATGCGAGTGATGTTTCTGAATTCTTCAATGTCATCACCGGTCACTCGCAGCCAAGCAGTTACCGCAACCTGATTACATCGCCCCGGGACATGCGCAACGAACTGTGCGACCTGGTGCGGAAGGAGGCGGAAAATGCCCGGAAAGGACTGCCGGCCGGCATTATCATCAAGTTTAACTCGTTGCAGGACAGGGACTTCATAGATGCACTCTATGAGGCCGGGCAAGCGGGGGTGCCGGTGAAGTTGATTGTGCGGGGCATGTGTTGCCTGCGTCCGGGGAGACCTGGACTTAGCGATAATATCCAGGTGATCTCCATCGTCGGCGACTACCTGGAGCACTCACGCATCTACTACTTTCACAACGGGGGCAAGCCTAAAGTCTACATTGGCAGCGCTGATGCCATGGTCCGCAGCTTTGACCGGCGCGTGGAGTCCCTGGTACTGATCGAACAGGAATTGCTGCAGCGTCAACTGATGAACATCCTGGATTTCAACCTGCGCGACAATGTAAATGCCTACCTGATGAAGGAGGACGGTACATACGTGCACCGGGAGCGTCATGGGGAGACGCCATTCAATATTCACAAGGCGTTCTATACCGTCACCAGCGATACCCTGGGTGACGTCAAGTTGTTCTGAGCCTATTTGACCCGGGTGGTCTTTTTGCCCTGGGAATGATCTTCCGCGTTGACAAATTCCACGCGCTTGCGGTTACGGTTCTTCTCGAAGAGGTGGAGGAGGATGCCATCTTTCAAGCCGACTTCCGGCACGATCATCTGGCGGGATTTGGCCCATTGCATCACCTGGATATAGATGTTGCTGGCCGGTACAATCACATCGGCCCGGTCGGGGTTCATTTGCATTTCATAGATGCGCTCTTCCATCGATTTTGCATCGATCATGTCCCGGGTTTCCAGCATCCGCTTGAGCGACATGGGCTTGCCTGACTTGGTCTGCGAGAGTTCGTAGAGTTTGCTGATGTTGCCCCCGGTGCCCACGGCCGTCACTTTACCGGCCTTCCGGGTGCTGATGCTCTCCTTCACCCAGTCCTGCATTTCCTCCCAGACATGGGGCGAGTCGTGATGCTCAAGCACCCGGACGGAGCCGACACGGAAAGACTTGGTCTTTACCTTCTTGCCATCCAGGAAAAGGTTGAGTTCGGTGCTGCCACCACCCACATCGATGTGCAGGTAGGATTTGTTGTCGAGGAAGGAGGAGATGGCCCGGTTGATGAGTTCGGCCTCAAGCTGGCCGTCGATGATGTTGATGTCCACGCCAATTTCTTTCTTCACCTGCTTCACCAATTCAGGGCCATTTTCAGATTCCCGCATGGCCGACGTGGCGCAGAACATGAAATCATCGACCTCGTAAAGCTCCAGGAGGAGCTTATAGGTCTTCATGAGCTTCTTGAACTTCTCAATGCTCTTCTTGCTGATGCGGTTGGTGCCAAACACGTCGTGACCGAGGCGGAGGGGAAAGCGAACATACTCCAGTTTTTTGAAGAGGATCCGGTCCTTGCGTTCCAATACACTGGAGACCTGAAAGCGAATGGCGTTGGAGCCGATGTCTACGGCGGCAATCTTCATAAGTGCAGTTGCAAAGTAAGTGGAATAGCCCTAACGGGGACTGAGCGAAGTCATTAAAATCAACATAATTTTCGTTTTTGAGCGTTATTGGCTTTCTTTGCACTGCTTATCCAGAAAGACCGAGGGACTGGGCCCTGTGAAGTCTTAGCAACCTGATGTCGCATGCAAAGGTGCTAACTCCCATTCCGATCCCGATGGCCATCGGGTCGGAAAAAGATAGGCAGCCTCCTACAGGCCTCTTTCTGGATGCAATGTTTAAAACCCAGGAAGAGTGAAAATTCAGGACATCCTTAACGAGCGAATCCTTGTGCTGGACGGCGCCATGGGCACCATGATCCAGCAGCATAATCTCCAGGAGTCGGATTTCCGCGGCGAGCGGTTCAAGAACCATAAATACCCCCTCAAGGGAAATAACGATATCCTGTGCCTCACACGACCGGATATCATCAAGGACATTCACCGGCAATATTTCGAGGTAGGGGCCGATATCGCGGAGACCAACACCTTCAGCGGCACCCGAATAGCCCAGGCCGACTACCACCTCGAAGATGTTGTATACGAACTGAATGTGCAGGCGGCCCGCATCGCCCGCGAAGTGGCCGATGAGATGACCCGCAAGGAACCGCACAAACCCAGGTTTGTGGCAGGCGCCATGGGGCCGACCAATAAAACAGCGTCCCTGTCTCCCGATGTCAATAACCCGGGATACCGTGCCATCACCTTCGACCAGCTCAAGGAGGCATTCAAGGAGCAGGCGAGGGGATTGATCGACGGAGGAGCCGATGTGCTGCTCCTGGAAACGATTATAGACACGCTAAACGTCAAGGCCGCACTCTTTGCCATCGAGGAGCTTTTTGATGAGATCGGACGGACGATACCCGTCATGGTCTCCGGTACCATTACCGACGCCAGCGGCCGTACGCTCTCCGGCCAGACAACAGAAGCTTTCCTGATTTCG
>JAYRXB010000088.1:0-4511 GCA_041917735.1 Cyclobacteriaceae bacterium | reverse complement strand
GTCCTCCAGCTTCTTTTACACCATCCAGCCCACGGAACGGGCAGTAATCTTTTATCCCTTTGGCGACGCACTCGACCGCGATCATGTCATCACGCCGGGCTTCCACACCAAGGCACCCTGGAACGAGGTGATCACCTATGAAGTGGCTGAAATGACCAGCGACGAAACCATGGACATCAACGACAAGAACGGCCTGCCGATCCACGTGGATGTCACGGTCCGTTACTTTCCCATGCACGACAAAATCGGCTACATCCACGAGAAATTTACCCGTGACTACCCCAACCGACTCGTAATCCCCGAGATGCGGTCGATGACGCGCCAGGTGCTGGCCCGCTACACCGCGGAAGAGATTTACTCGACCAAACGGGCCGAGGTGGAAAACAGCGTAATCACGGAGACGGAAAAAGTCCTGAACGCGAACTACGTCAATACCACCGCCGTACTGATTCGGTCCATCAAGCTTCCCGATCAGATTCGGATCGCCATTGAAAACAAGTTGCAGCAACAGCAGGAGGCCCTTGCCTACCAGTTTCGCCTCGATAAGGAAAAAAGTGAGGCCGAACGCAAGCGCATTGCAGCCGAAGGAGAATCCCGGGCAAACAACATCATCAACAACAGTTTGTCGGACAAGCTCCTGAAAATGAGAGGGATAGAAGCTACCCTGGAGTTGGCCAAATCGCCCAATACCAAGGTGGTCGTTATAGGCTCTTCCAAGGACGGTTTGCCGATGATTTTGGGCAACAATTAAATTATTCAAAGGGCTTCCAACTACCGCAGCCCGCATTTACTTTAGAGAAAAATAGGTTCAATCATGGCAAAGACAGCGACACTCACCATCGATGGCAAAACGTACGAGTTTCCCATCGTGGAAGGAACAGAAAATGAAAAGGGCATTGATATCGGTGACCTCCTGGAAAAGACAGGCACCGTCACCCTTGATTTTGGATACAAGAACACCGGCGCCACCAAAAGCGCCATCACATTTCTGGATGGCGACAAGGGGATCCTCCGCTACCGCGGGTACTCGATCGAAGACCTGGCCGAAAAATCCACCTTCCTCGAGGTAGCCTACCTCCTCATCTTTGGCGAACTGCCGATGAAGGATCATCTCCAAAAATTCGCCGACGACATCAAGCAGCGCACGATGGTTCACGAGGACATCAAGAAGATCCTGGACGGCTTCCCGTCTACGGCCCACCCCATGGGCGTTCTTGCCTCCCTGTTCTGCGCACAGACAGCCTTTTACCCGGAATCGCTCGATCCCAACCGCTCCAGCGAGGCCGTATACCTGAGCATCGTACGGGCATTGGCCAAAATGCCCACGTTCGCTGCCTGGGCTTATAAGAACTCCAAGGGACATCCGGTCAACTACCCCGACAACCGCCTGGATTATTGCTCCCGCTTCCTCAAGATGCTGTATGCGTTGCCGGCGGAAGACTACCATGTAGACCCTGTTGTGGCCGATGCGCTGGACAAACTCCTCATCCTCCACGCGGATCACGAGCAAAACTGCTCCACGTCGACCGTGCGCATCGTGGGTAGCTCCAAGGCCAGTATCTACTCTTCCATCTCCGCCGGCATCAACGCGCTCTGGGGACCGCTCCACGGCGGCGCCAACCAGGAGGTTATACTCATGCTGGAAGAAATCCGCAAGGACGGTGGCGACACGGAGAAGTGGATCAACAAAGCCAAAGACAAGAACAGCGGCTTCCGCCTCATGGGTTTCGGTCACCGCGTGTACAAGAATTTCGATCCACGCGCCAAAATCATCAAGAAGGCCGCCGACGACGTACTGAAGAAGCTTGGTGTCAACGACCCGGTTCTGGAGATCGCCATGAAACTGGAGGAAGTTGCACTCCGCGACTCCTATTTCATCGAACGCAAACTGTATCCCAACGTAGACTTCTACAGCGGTATCATCTATCGCGCGCTGGGCATCCCCGTAGACATGTTCACGGTCATGTTCGCCATGGGGCGCCTCCCCGGATGGATCGCCCAGTGGAAAGAAATGCGCGAGAACAAGGAGCCAATTGGCCGTCCGCGCCAGATCTACGTAGGCCAGAACCTGCGCAAGTACGTTCCCATCGAAAAGCGCTGACCCATGGCGCTCGCCGACGATTTCCAGGCTGCCGTGGAGCGTTCCAAGACGCTCACACGGCGCCCCTCCAACGAAGAACTGCTCGACCTGTACGCGCTGTTTAAACAGGCCACAGACGGCGATGTCTCCGGTGATCGTCCGGGTGGCTTTGACTTTAAGGCCATCGCCAAATTCGACGCCTGGGCCGGGAAGAAAGGCAAGAGTAAGGACGATGCAATGAAGGAATATGTCGACCTGGTAGGGAAGCTGGTGGCCTCCTATGCCTAATATTCCCCTGTTCTACCAACAAGACTTAACGCTTTCACACCTCACCCCCGAGGAATCACAGCACGCACTGAAGGTCCTTCGCCTGCGCGTCGGCGATGCGATAGAGGCTACGGACGGCAAGGGTACACTAGCAAGAGCCGAGCTAACGAGCGACGAGAAGCGGAACGCCAGCTTCCGAATCATCGAATCCCACACAATACCCAAGCGAACACCCAGCACCCATCTCGCCATCGCTCCCACCAAGAACATCGACCGGATGGAGTGGCTGGTCGAGAAGTGTACCGAGATCGGCATAGACAAGATCACGTTTCTCCGGTGCAAGACCTCCGAGCGGCCAAGTGTGCCGTTGGAGCGCCTGCAAAAGCTCGCCCTGAGCGCCATGAAGCAGTCGCGGCAGGCGTGGCTTCCGGAGTTGACTGACATGACCGCATTTCATGACTTTATTGGCAACGTCACCGAAGCGCAGCGGTTTATTGCTTACGTAGACGCATCGAATCCCGATCTTCTATCCAAACTGGTAAAGCAAGAAGGCGATCAGGTACTGCTGATTGGTCCGGAAGGGGACTTCACCAAAGAGGAACTGGATCTTGCCCTGGAACACGGCTTCAAAAAAGTGAGTCTGGGGCCCAGCCGTCTGCGAACAGAAACAGCCGGCCTTGTTGGCCTGTTGATGATGAGAATACGCTAACAATTCGTGTCCATTCGTGTAATTCGTGGCAAAAAATGTCCCGCCACGCATTGCACTAATTTTCACGAATTGGCCATCTTTGGCTACCATGACCGCCGCCGAAGCAAGAAAGCGCATCGAGAAGTTGACCGGAGAGATCAACCACCACAACGACCTCTACTACCAGAAGCACAAGACGGAAATATCCGACCGGGAATTTGACCTGCTCCTCGAGGAACTTGTCAAACTGGAGGAGCAGTTTCCACAACTTAAACAGCCCGACTCCCCCACCCAACGGGTCGGCGGTACCATTTCAAAAGAGTTTGAAACGGTCACACACCGGTACCCGATGCTCTCGCTGGGCAACACCTACTCCGAAGAAGAACTCCGGGACTTTGATGGCCGTGTAGCAAAAGGCCTCGACGGAGAATCATATGAGTATTTCTGTGAACTCAAATTCGACGGCGTGTCCATCAGCCTCATTTACGAAAATGGTCTCCTCACCCGCGGAGTCACCCGGGGCGACGGTGTACGCGGTGATGACGTCACCCACAATGTGCGGACCATCCACGCCATACCGCTGCGCGCAAAAGGGAAGAACATACCCGCCGCGTTCGAAGTGCGCGGGGAAGTGTTCCTTCCCAAAAAGGAGTTCGAGCGACTCAACAAGGAACGCGAAGACATTGGCGAAGAGACCTATGCCAATGCCCGGAATACTGCTTCAGGAACCCTGAAGATGCAGGATTCTACGGTCGTCGCCCAGCGCCGGCTCGACTGCTTTGCCTATTACCTGCTCGGTGAAGACCTTGGCGTAGATACCCACGAAGAAGCAATTCAGCACATCGAAGCCTGGGGCTTCCAGGTATCGCAGACCTACAAGAAGTGCAAGACCATCGACGAAGTCCTTCGCTACATCGAACATTGGGAAATGCGCCGCCAGGAGCTGCCCCTGGAAACCGATGGCGTGGTGATCAAGGTCAACAGCCTTGAGCAGCAAGAACGTCTTGGATTCACGGCCAAGAGCCCACGCTGGGCCATCGCCTACAAATACAAAGCCCAGAGCGTTAGTACACGCCTCAACGGCATCACCTACCAGGTGGGCCGGACCGGTGCAGTCACTCCGGTGGCCGAACTGGAGCCCGTCTTCCTGGCAGGAACCACGGTAAAGCGGGCTTCCCTGCACAATGCGAATGAGATCGCCCGCCTCGACCTACGGATCGGCGACTACGTGTTTGTCGAAAAGGGCGGCGAAATCATTCCAAAAGTCACGGGTGTGGACCTTGCCAAGCGCAACCCGTCGCTCAAGCCTCTGAAATACATTGCACAGTGCCCGGAATGTGGAACCAACCTTATTCGTCGCGAGAGCGAGGCCGTACACTACTGCCCCAACGAACGCGGCTGTCCGCCACAAATCAAAGGGCGCATCGAGCACTTCATCCAGCGCAAGGCGATGGACATCGACTCCCTCGGTGAAAT
>JAYRXB010000087.1:0-3457 GCA_041917735.1 Cyclobacteriaceae bacterium | reverse complement strand
GCAAGCCGACCCGAAAGACATCCGCAAAGGCAGAAACATTCACGTAGTTTTTCTCGGCAAGATTCTGCGTCCATCCCGACAGGTCAATGGCCGAAACGCCGTTGACTTCCGTGATAAACTGGTCTGCCGTGAATCCGTTGTTGGCATACACACCGCCGAACGAAGAGATTCCGGGGAGGCCAATGGCCGTCTTGTACCGTGGAACAATGGCCGGGTTAGCCTCCACGACTTGTGGAAGGCTATTCATAAAGTAAAGCGTTCCTTCCGTTTGAGCATGCGCCGCCGTACTCAGCGAAAGCCACACAACCATAGCCCCGATGCGCCGCAAACTCCTCATTTGACTTCAATTTTCAGCTTTGCCCGCACACCGATGTTAAGCTTCAGCCTATAGTTCGACCGGAACTTGACATTCAAATAGCTTCCGTTGGAGTCTTTGGCTGTGCTCATGATTGACTTCACGAGGAGGTGACGGGAAGAGAACAATTTCGTGACACGCTCCGGATCCAGGCCGAGTTCAAGGCTGGTGATCCCGGGGCTTTCCAGGTCGCCCGCGGCATCCACCTTGCTGGCTTTCACCAGGTAGGTTTGGTTGCTCGCAAAGAGCGAATCCTGAATCTGGTAGAGCTCGTCCGTCAGGTAAATTTGGACATATGCATCCAGCGGCATCTCGTTCTGTGCACTCACTTTCAAGGTCGCATCGGACACCTTCGAAGCGGAAACATCACTCAAGTCGACTTCCAGTGTATCCGCAACCTCGATGCCGGTAACCCTGCCGTACAGCGGCACCTCGGTGACAAGGGATATCCGGAGCTTACTGGTATCCGCCATGAAGTTTGCTCCGCTGGACAGACCCTTGTTGATGCGTGCCACCGCCGAATAGGTGAGTTCCTCGGGCTCGAAGCTCATCACCGCCTGGGCATTGGTAACATCAATGTTCGTCGTGGCGACGTTGCCCAACAAGGTCGGAACGGCCAGCGTAACCGGGTTAGCAGGACTTATTTGAATGGGGAGGGTGCTTCCCCCCTTTTTGGCCTGAAGCACAGAAAAATTGATCTCGCAAGGGACGCCGTACTCATTTTCGGCTTTAAGGAAGATGCGTGGCTCGGCGAAGGATACGGAAGCTTCTCTCAAACTTGAATTAAAGACACTCACTTCGACCGATTGTGTCGGCAACGCCGTAGACTGGTCCCCAAAGAATCCCTTCGCATAGGCAAAGCCCATCCCGATGAATTGCAGTTGAACGTTTGCCTGCGTAGACGGAGGGATATACGTGGTCACATGTGGCTTGATGGACAGGCTGATCCGAACGTTGAGGCGGTTGTCACTCAACCGCAAAATGTAGTCGACCAGGGAAACCGTGCCTTGTCCGTTTGTGGCCGTCACGGTCAACGGCTGGAGCGTGGTTTTATGTACAACATCCAGCAAGGTAATGGTTGTCTCCAGGGGAAGCCCCGGGGGTGAGGTTTGCTTGGAAAGCTGGAGTGCATGGACAAACGACCCAGCTTCAAGAAGCACCTCCGTCAGTCGTTCGGGGCTGAGGCCCAGGTCAACTTGTCTGTCAACTGTACCTACCGGTGTCAGGCTGCCGCTGGCCGGGAGTGTTCCCGCCGGCAAGTCAAAGGACGTGGTGGTTGAGTTATCGGGCAGTTGAAGAAGGTCCCGAATGTCCCGTGATGGAAGGATTTTCTCGTAATGGAGATACAACAATCCATCCGGATCCGACCGAACGTAGGCCGTATCCTTGTTGGAGAGAATGTCGACTAAGCCAAGGTCGCCAAAAGCTACCGGGAATGTTATGGTGGGCGAAAGCGAAACCTGTTGAATGTCGTATTGACGCTCGTCGAGGCAGGATGCTAACAAAAATACCAGGGAGACAATAGACGAGCGCAAGCGCATAGACGGCGTGATGTTGGGCTTTATCTTCCTCAAGATAAAGGAAGTAACCGCTAATGCAGCGCTCCCCGCTTGATTTCTTCGACCACCCCTGGATCCAGCAAGGTCGTAACGTCACCCAGGTTGGACGTCTCCCCTTCAGCGACTTTCCGGAGAATCCGCCGCATTATCTTTCCGGAGCGGGTTTTCGGCAGCCCGCTGACAAACTGGATCTTGTCCGGCTTGGCGATGGGGCCGATGATTTTGGACACCATGTCACGGATTTCCACCCGCAGTTTATCTTCCTCCTCAGGCTTGTTATAGCAAATCACAAAGGCATAAACTCCTTGCCCCTTGATGTCATGAGGAAATCCCACCACTGCCGACTCACACACGGCAGAATGTTCGTCGATGGCACTTTCGATCTCTGCTGTCCCCAGGTTATGTCCGGAAACGATGATGATGTCGTCCACGCGGCCGGTGATGCGGTAGTAGCCTTCACCATCGCGACGGCATCCATCGCCGGTAAAGTACATTCCCGCAAACGTCGAGAAGTACGTCTCGCGGAATCGCTTATGATTTCCGTAAATGGTTCGCGCCATCGACGGCCATGGGAACTTCAGCGCGAGCCTGCCCTCTCCTGCCCCTTTGATCTCCTTGCCACGGTCGTCCATCAGGGCTGGCTGAACACCCGGTAGCGGGAACGTGGCATACGAAGGTTTCGTGACGGTCACTCCGGCTATCGGAGAAATCATAACTCCTCCCGTCTCCGTTTGCCACCACGTGTCGACGATAGGACAATGTTCCTTACCAATATGTTTGTCGTACCAGTGCCAAGCCTCCTCATTGATTGGCTCGCCCACCGTTCCCAGGACCTTTAAACTGGACAAGTCATGACGGTCGACAAAACTCAGTGGGGCCTGTTCGAGTGACCGGATCGCCGTGGGGGCTGTATAGAAAATATTCACCTTGTGGCGTTCGATCACCTGCCAGAACCGGCCAAAATCGGGATAGGATGGTATGCCTTCGAATAACAGCGTCGTAGCTCCGGCCGAAAGCGGTCCATAAATGATGTACGAGTGACCGGTTACCCAACCCACATCGGCGGTACACCAAAAGACCTGGCCTTCCTGGTATTGAAATACCGTCCGGAAGGTGTAGTTGGTGTAAACCATATAACCTCCGCAGGTGTGCACCATGCCCTTGGGCTTGCCGGTGGAGCCGGACGTGTAGAGAATAAATAACAGGTCTTCGGAATCCATGATCTCCGGCTCGCAGTGCTCATCCTGTCCGAGGATGTCATCGTGCCACCAGCTATCCCGCCCCGGTTTCATGGGTGGCTTGGAGGCCGTCCGTTCCAGGACGATAACTTTTTCAACGGTCGGGCATTGCAGGAGTGCCTCGTCAACTACCGTTTTGAGCTCAATTTTTTTGTCGCCCCGGAATGCGCCGTCGGCCGTCAACACCAGCCTGCAGCCGCAGTCGTTGATGCGGTCGATGAGGGAGCCCGATGAAAACCCGGCGAACACGACCGAGTGAACGGCACCTATTCGGGCACACCCCAAGACGGCATACACCAATTCAG